>JAPULD010000470.1 GCA_027295365.1 Planctomycetota bacterium | reverse complement strand
TCCGCGGATTTCCGGACCCAACTGGAGTTGTTCAAGGAAACCGATGAACAATTCCTGATGGCCGATGTCTCGGTTCTGCAGCAATTCAATCAGAGGCGTTCGATCCAGAAGGCGATGGAGTCGCTTCGTAATCGGATCGATGATCCAATCGTGATGCTTCCCATCATGGTGAAGATACGTACGATCGATTGATCGGGATTAATTGGGGCTTGATCGGGCGGGCAATATTAACGAAACCAAGCGACCTGTTCTCGATGGGGTTCCCGGTCTGGATTCAACGTACTCATTCCGTTTCGGTTTTCTTCTCGCTCAGGATTTTTCCTCTGCGCGCGGCTCCGCCCGCTTGTGGTTCTTCGCCTCGTCGAATCCGGCCCAGATTGGTCCGATGCTGATAAAGCACGAGACAGGCGATGATCCCTGTCACCCAGAATGGGGGCGATGCATGCAGCACCGTCGGCACCATGTTTTCCAGGTCGTTGGGCACGACCGATAGCAGGTACGCCAGGGGGATGCCAAAGGCGGCGCCGATACTTGCCACCGCGACGTATTTGGTAGTACGTAAGAGAAAATACCACACCACCACGGCACAGAATGTCGGAATGGTCAACAGGGGCCACATGGCTGCAAGTGAACCGAAACCCGTCGCCACGCCTTTGCCTCCCTTGAACCCGAGAAAAATCGAGAACATGTGACCCAGGACCGCCGCCACCGGCACCGCCAGCCACAACAACATTTGCCCCTGCGTCAATTCATGCGGGGGACGATTGATGACCTCATTGAGGAAGCCCGCCATGATCGTGGGGATGGCCCCCTTGCTCACATCCAATACAAAGCACGCGTATCCAAAGGGCTTTCCCAAGACCCTCATCACATTGGTGGCCCCGGGGTTCCTGGAGCCATGCTGGAGGATATCGATGCCCTTGAGTCGTCCAAGAATCACCCCGAAGGGGATTGATCCAACGATGTAGGCACTCAGAATGCAGGCGATCCAGACCATGGTTTCGATTCTAGCGGGAATCGAAAATGGCCCGAGAAAGATCATCTACACTGAACAGCCCCCATGAATCAAGTATCTGCCAATTCAACTTCGCATTCCTCGATCCAGAATCGATCGACGATCCGCCAGAAACTCTGGTACGACGAGCGTCTTGATAAGGTTTTCGTTGATCGACTCTGGGCTCAGCCTGACCTGTTGATCAGTGAGGGAACCATGCTCAAGGATGGTGACCGAAGCACGGTCGTCAGGCATGATGCGAAGGATCGCTCTTATACGATCAAACGCTACAAAGCCATGGGGCTGGGGCACACGATCACGCATGGAGTGCTGAGAACCCGGGCCAGCTGGAGCTGGATCAATGGTCGACGAGTCATCGCCTCGGGACTGAACACGCCTCGACCTCTTGCCTGTCTGGAAATTCGACTTGGTCCCCTTCGAGGTCGTTCATTCTTCGTAAGTGACTACATCGAGGGTGAAATCCTTCTGGATCTGGTTCGAGATGGAGGACTTGATCGCGCTCGATTGGAATCGCTAGCCACCGTGATGGGCGAGATCTGGAAAACGCTGGGCCAGAAGGGGTTGAGTCATGGCGACATGAAGGCGACCAATTTCATCGCGATGGATGACAACTCACTCTGGTTGCTTGATCTTGACGGGATGCGTCAACCCCTGGTCAGGCCCTGGTTCAAACGACAGCGTGCCAAGGATCGAGCCCGGTTCATGAAAAACTGGCGAGGCCTCGCGGCATGTGAGGACGTTTTCCTTGCTTGCGTCGATACAGCGTGACCGCCCGGGCGACGATGATTTGCCGAAGCAGACGAGTTCGTCGATAGGATCGCTTCCAGTCCTTGCCCCAATACACCCGGAGGAATCGCATGTAATCACGGGAGGAAAGGTCCAGGTCGAGTACCGAAAACAACAGTCCCGACAAGTCCTTGATCAGCCAACGTAATGGGGTGCGACCGCGAATCTGCATTCGATGAAGATCGATGAGATGAAGATCAAGCCCATCACTTGCAGTCCATTCATTCCAGTCTCGATCCCGGGTCATGAAATGGCAGATGTAGAAATCGCGATGGTTCAAACCCTCGGTGTGCAACGTCCGGGCCATCGACGCGATTTCCCGAATGACGGCTCTCTTCAATTGCAATCGCTGGGGATCCGGAAGGGCCTTCCAGGACGGCGCGAGCTGTTCCAGATCGCTGAAATCTTCCAACGCCTCGGTGATGACGAAGGAATTGAGCTGGGCGGGGTTGCGACCCCTCAGGCCAAATCCTGCGCAGGTCATCGTCCGTACGCCTAATTCATTGAGCCTTCGGATCGCTTCGTATTCAGGCTGACCCGTCAAGACGGGGAGTCGCATGCGGAAGAGATTCTTGATGATTTCCTTCCACCCCGAAGGCCCATGCGCCTTGATGAAAAATCGTTTGTTTCCGAATTTCGCTCGAACCGTGCGGCGGTTCTTATGATGGCGATAGACGTCGCCTTCGATATTCATGATGGCCTTGAAGGCATCCTGCCCTTCGAGAGCCTGGGTGATGGGGGGTGCCAACTCGACAATTCCTGGAGCCAACCGGGAAGT
>JAPULD010000047.1 GCA_027295365.1 Planctomycetota bacterium | reverse complement strand
TCCGGGAGTCCACATGAACGATACATATAAGCGTCTGGATCGAGCCGAGGCGGCGACGATGGAGCGTCGCCAGCGGATGAACGCCACGGAGCGGCTCCTGGAATTGGTCGAGTATCTTTCGCCCAGTGATCGAGCCCTTCTCGAAGCGGTCTACCACCGGGGCATGAAGCCGACGGAACTGGCCCGGGCCATCAACGCCCGACCCCGCATGATCCGATCTCGCGTGCAACGCATCGTGCAAAGACTCAACTCGCCCTTATTCAAATTCGTCTCGGGACATCGGGCCGACTGGCCCCGCCTTCGACGAGAAGTGGGGGAGTTGATCGTCCTCAAGGGAACAAGCCAGCGCGACACCGCGGCCAAACTGGGCGTCAGCCTGCATCGAGTCAGGCAGGAAATGGTTTGCTTGCGCGAACAGTCTCGACTGATGAGAAACACATCATGGTGAGGATTCACGTGGCCCATGAAGTCAGCACCATCGTGCATCCCACGGCTCGCGTTCTCGAAACCGCGACGATGTTCGGTCTTGGTGTCGATGAAGAGAAGCGCGTGACGATCCTGCCCCCTCGCGAGATCGATCTTCCGCTTGAGCAGGGGGGCATTGTTTTCATCACGGGCCCCTCAGGTGGGGGGAAGTCCACCCTGCTCCGTCAGATTGGTCTGGCGTGTCAGGAGATTGGAAAGCAAGTAATTCGATTCGACGCGCTACCTCAACTGCCAAGCGTAAGTCTCGTGGATGTCTTTGGCGATGACTTGAAATCGACCATGTCCACCTTGGCGAGGGCGGGCTTGAGCGATGCCTTCGTCATGTTGCGTAAACCAGAGGAATTGAGCGATGGGCAACGGTATCGACTCACCCTTGCCCAACTCATGCACGAGGCAGGCAAGGCCAAACGTGCCGTGGTCGTCATCGCGGATGAATTCGGCTCCACGCTGGATCGATTGACGGCTCAGATCATCGCCAGGAACATTCGCAAGTGGGTGGATCGGGAAGGGCAAGCCTTCATGTGCGCCACGACGCATGACGATTTGTTGGAAGCGTTGCAGCCCGATGTCCTGCTCTGGAAGGGATTTGGTGAGGAACTGGAGGTGGTGTATCGATGAGTATCGTCACGTCAACGCCAAGTCATCTCGCCAGACGATTGAAGCAGGCACAAGGCTTCAGCCTGAGGGACTGGTTCACCATTGATCGAGGTACGCTGAAGGACTATCACGAATTGGCGCCGTTTCATTACAAGTCCAATGCGCCGGGGGCGGTCACGCGGGTCTACGTCTGCACGACGACTCATCCCACGGTCGTGGGGCGTTGCCTGGGGAAACAAACTGAACGTACGCTCGCGGCGGTTGTGGTGGTGTCTCTGCCTCATGCCGGATGCGTGATGCGCGATCAGGCCACGAATCATCGGTATCGGGGGCTCGATCTGACGAGTTCGATGACGATGCTCAACGAAGAGATCAGGACGATCAGCCGCGTCATCGTGCATCCCCAGTTTCGAGGGCTGGGCCTGTCGATCAGGCTGGTGCGTCACGCGCTGGACCACGCCCAGACGATCTACACCGAGGCGTTGGCTGCGATGGGACGTGTCCATCCGTTTCTTCAGGCCTCGGGCATGACGCCTTATGAAAGGCCGATTCGCCCAGAGCATGCCAGGTTGCTCGATGCATTGCATCGACTGGACATCGAGCCGGCGAGGCTGGCGATGGTTCGAGAAGTGCAATCGCGAATTGAATTGTTGCCTGACATTGATCTGCATTGGATCGATCGTGAGTTGCGAATCTGGCATCGCAAGGCGTGCATGCAGCGCAGCCACAAGGAAACACCGCTCGATCTGCATGATCTGCTGAAGGCGGCTCGCGATCGGCTCCTGCTTCGACCCATGTACTATCTCTGGCGACGGGATGAAGAGGCCAAGGACGCTTCCCATGCGAATTCGACTTGATCGACTCGAGGCCCATCCCGACCATCTGAACCAACTGGATGATGTGAAACTGAAAAAACTAACCAGGCTTCTCGAAGAATCGGGGCGTTACCCACCCTTGATCGTGCGCCGCCTTGGCGCAGGGCAATACCAGATTCTCGATGGACATCAGCGCGTCAAAGTATTGGAAAGCTTGAATCACACGTCTGCGAATTGCGTGGTGTGGGAGGTCGATGACGAGCAGGCGGTGCTGCTGTTGTTGACTCTCAATCGTTTGCGAGGGACGGACAAGCCTCGTGCGCGTGGCGAATTGATCGCCAGGCTGAACGTTGGGGATGACCTCAAGTCACTTTCAAGCAAGTTGCCTGAGGATATGGCGAAGCTTCGCAAGTTGCTCGACTACACATCGCCACCACCCCAACCCCAGCCGGCCACATTGTCTGAATCGATGCCTCATCCGGTGACGTTCTTCCTGACCAAAACGCAACGTCGCGCGGTGTTGGGTAAATTGCGTACGCATGCCCACCAGCGAACGGATGCGCTCTTGATGGCGCTCGGGATAAAGGAAGCGCATGACATAAGCAACAAGTGATGATGAGTACATGTCATGTTGAGAGAGGGTTACTCAACCCATATCAGAAATGAACTCCCCTCCACTCATGACCGATCACAATCCAAATGCAAATACGCCGCGTTCTCTGATCGAACAACGACCACTCAACGATGATGTTCTTCATCAGTGGATCAAGGACATGCTGGGTTTTGAGATTCCCCGTACGCCTTTGGTGACTGGTCACGACGCCCCGTTCGATTACATCAGGCATGCTTTCTTCGAGGAGATCCACCCCGAGGTCAGGGATTGCGTTGTCTGGGCCAATCGTGGCGGTGGCAAGACGCAGCTGGGGGCGATCGCCACGCTGCTCGACATGCTCTTCAAACCCGGGATTCAGGTTCGCATCCTGGGGGGTTCGCTCGAGCAATCCTCCAAGATGTATCGATACCTCCGGACGATGATCGAAGTCGAGTCGTTGTCGATGTACATCGAGGGGCGTCTGACCGGCAAGGCCCTGCAACTGGTCAATGGCTCTCGAGTCGAAGTGCTCAGTCAGTCAGAACGTGCCGTACGAGGCACGCGGATTCACAGATTGCGATGTGATGAAGTCGAACTCTTCGAGACCGAAGTGTGGGAGGCGGCACAACTCGTCACCCGCTCGGGCCAGTGTGGAGAAATCTTTGTCCAGGCCTCGATCGAATCGCTCAGCACCATGCATCGCCCCTATGGCCTGATGCAGAAGCTGGTGAAGAAGGCGGCCAAGCAACGAAGAACGGTATTCCGCTGGAGTGTGCTTGATACGTTGGTCCGGTGCGAGCCCCGCCGATCGTGTGATACGTGTGCGCTGTGGGATGATTGTCGTGGCCTTGCCAAGGAAGCGGATGGCTTTGTACACATCGACGATGCGATTCGTCAGAGGCATCGTGTCGGCCTGCCCATCTGGCGATCAGAAATGTTGTGTGATGAGCCCAATCGATCGGACACCGTCTACCCCGAGTTCGACGTGAAGGTGCATGTCGAGTCGTTCGAGCCCGATGAGGGTGCGGTGTGGCTGGGGGGCATCGACTTTGGCTATCGCGCTCCGACCGCGTTGCTCTGGGCGTTTCTTGATGGCGAAGGTGTGTTGCGGATCATCGATGAATACGCCCAACGCGAACGCACTGCGGAGCAGGTGATCGAGGTGGTGCGCGGCCGATCATGGCCAGGCTTCAATTGGATCGGCGCCGACCCCGCGGGGTATCAGCGCAGCGACCAGACGGGGGTGAGCACGATCAGCATCTGGAAGAAGGCGGGGTTCACGATGAAGGCGAGGGCGAGCCGGATCGAGGATGGCGTCAATGGCGTCAGGGCGAGGTTGCGCAAGGCCGATGGCAGCGTGTGGATGAAAGTGCATCCAAGGTGCGTGAAGTTGATCGAGTCGCTGACGATGTATCACTATCCCTCGGACCAACCCGAGTCGCTGGTGCCGATCAAGGATGGTCAGGATCACATTGCCGATGCCTTGCGGTACCTGGTGGTGAATCTTGACCGAGAGGGGTGGGGTGTGAAGGTTCGGAAGTATTAATCTGATTAGCAAGACTGGCCTGATCATCCATGCAGTTGGACGAAAATCCTAACTCGGATCATGGATTCAGTCTTGCCGTGAGGCTGTGATTAGTCCCTTGTAGTAAATAATCTCCAAGAGATCTTCGAGGCTCGGTCGCAATTCGTCACAGGCGTCGGCCGCATTAGCCAAGAAATCTCGTGTCTCGTGAATCCATATGTCACGTTTCGTAGGCTTCCAGAATTCACGTTTCTGTGCTTGTCGTAGGAACACACGAGTCCACGCCGCCATCAGGCGTGGATTTTTGTGTGTCAGGTCGAAGAAGAGGTATTGTTCGTTGATGATTAACAGCTGGCTGAGTGGAACGGTGGAAGACACGATATAGGGGCCTCGTGTATAGGCAAATGGATTGCCGTCTCTGTTTCGCAGTTTGCTGAGTAATCGCTGAGCATGTTCAAAGTCGTACGCATGTAGATCTGACTCCGTAAGGACACCCATCGATTCAGACTCAATCGGAATATAGATAATGTTGAGTTCGTGTATTTCGAACCCAACATCCACGTAGGAACCGATTGCTCCCAACTCTTGAATGGCACGAAGCACAGCATTGACCCGAATCAGATCTTCTTCCGAGGTAGGTTCAAATGGAATCAGCAGGTAGCTATACAGGCCATAGCCAGGCGTTTCCAGCTCCTCCCGAAATAGCAATGATGTGCCGCTTGCAAGTACATTGGCACGGCAAGCAACGACGGTATCATCTTCTTGTGACTTTGGCGTGGGTGACCTCATGCAAGAACACAAGAAGCAAGTACTAAGAATGGTAGTGAGCAGTAGAAGTTTCAATCTTTATCCTTATCGCCCTTATCGTCCTTATCGTTATTTCGATGCTTCTTGATCGCGTAAACCGCAGCACGGAAACCGTGTACAATCACGAATGCAATCAAGATGATAAAAAATGACTCGGATGCGTTCGGTCGTTGCACCGTTGCGGCAATGATCCAGAAAACGGCGGCTATGAGGAGTGTCAGGGCAAGAGACAACATTGAAGGTTTCATATCGATCGTCCCCGGCCATCCCCTGGCCACCCGGTCGTGCCTCTTCGACCACGATCATCCGTGAACATTCACACTAGCAGAAACGAATGCAAACGCAAGCGAAATGAACATGGCGAAATAATGCCAAAATGGAAAGAAATCCCTCACACAATTATCACATCGATAAACGGATTACTCGCCAAGTCTTACGGCTTCCGAATGCAGATACAAACGATCAAGCGAATTGCTCTTGATCTTCCACAGTTGGCCATGATCCTTCAAACCGCTCCCCGGCTTCATAGACAACGTGAAGTCGAGATTGATCGACCCTTCAGTGATCAATTCCAAGAAACGAATGATCGATGGCCATTTGCAGAACGTGATGGCCTCGACCGTACACGCTTCGTAACCTTCGGATTTGGTCGTATTCAAGTAGAGAAAGGCCGTCTGTAAGTGCTTTGACAAGAGGGCTTCCTCCAGGCGATCGGCGTCGTACTCCATCACCGTCTTGCCGTGTCTTTGAACCTGGACGACCAGATCCTTGACGGCAAGTGAAAATCCAAGCGAATCGGGCTTGCAGCCGAACGAGGTGTAGAGGCCACGACGATCTCGCTTGGTGTCGTCGTAAGCGTGCCGATTGAAGAAGCCCTTCTTGTCGTCGTCCTGGGTGTATCGGGAAGGTGTCCGCGAAAACAACGTCTGCATGGACTTGTCGCTCTTAGACTTCAACTCGATGCCCATGAAGTCAGCGTCCTTACTGCTGTTCTGGTCGATCCCGAGTGCCTTCTCGATGGCCAGGCCAAATCGACCGGCCCCTTTTTCGGTGACCGGAATCGATCCGCGCTCGTGAAGTTCACGAAGCTTGCCAAAGAGGATCTCGTGAGGCTCGACCGAGGGGAGCGGAGTACGGTGCAAATGATCCAGCACCATCAGACGCAAGAGTCGCTGGTAATTGGAGCGTGGCTTGAGTCCTCGACAGTAGGGGAGCCGCTCTTCGTAGAGGATCGCGCTGATGTTCTTGAATTTGAGTTCGAATGATTTGACCGTACGGGCCGGAAAACGCTCTGCGAGTATCCGGTAGATGGCCCGTTTATTGACCGTTTCGCCCTCTTGATCAGCGCGGAGCAGCTTGAAGTACTCCTTGACGGTGGCGTTGACTTCTTCCTCGGACCAGGCCATGTGGAGTCTCCGAAAGCACGAAAGGTTGCTGACAGCATGGTATCTGTTCAATTACCTCTGTGGATCAAATCGTTACAGAGCCTTGCGGTACCTGCTTTTTGCATCCGGGGGTGAAGGTGCGGCGGTATTGAGCCTTGCGAATTTGCTTTCTGGGCACCAATGCGGTCAAGAAACTCATTTGCCCCGTTCTCCACCCACTATTCCCCCTCCGTTATTCCTTCCTTGCACGAATCCGACAGCGGACGCGCGAAGCTCAACTCGTGACCATCGGGGTCACTGATGTGGAAGTACCGCTCCCCCCATTCGGCATCACGGGGCGGAAACTGCGATGAGAACCCGGCCTCGGTGGCTCGGTCGTGGAACGCATCGACATCGGATACGTAAAAAATGATGCGGCCCCACAATGAAGAAGGCGTCGCGTTTGTCGTCGTCGCAAGGTTGAGGTAATTGTCGCCCACAGAGAAGCTCGTGAAGGGCTCTTGCGGTCCGCCGAACTTTCGGGCAAAGCCCAACGCCTCATAGAAGCTCACCGCCCTCGCCATGTCGGTCGTGATGAGGGTCACCGCGCTGATTGACTCGACGACTGCACCGGCTCGGGCTGACGGCGCATCGGCATCGTGGTTATCCCGGGGCCGATTGCCAGATCCAGTCATGCTCGCCACGCCTTCAGGCTTCCAACGCCCATTGCTCAATTGCCTCCAGCGCTCTCATCGAGCATATCGCGCTTGGCTTGGACATCCTTGAACTCGTCCGCCTCGGGCAACGGATCCTTCTGCTTCGCGATCTCCGGCCAATCGATTGCCAAACGAGCGTTGATTTCGAGATACTCAGTCCACTTCTCGGGCAGATCGTCCTCCGAGAATATCGCTTGGACTGGACACTCGGGTACGCACAAGTCGCAGTCGATGCAGGTCTCCGGGTCGATGACGAGACAGTTGGCGCCCTCGCGAAATGCATCGACCGGGCACACGGCGACGCAATCGGTGTATTTGCACTTGATGCAGGGCTCGGCAACGATGTACGTCATGGATCATCTCCGAGGGCTAAGGTATTCTATTTACGGCACGGCGGGGGAAACATAACGGAGCTGATTCGATAAATCCGTGTCCAAGGGGGCAGGGCTTGGTGATTGGCTCCCGCTCCCTGTCGCAGGCAGGATGTTCGGGCTTTGACCAGAGGGCGAGGCGTTACACTGGTCCCCGAGACGCTCGGTTGTGAATCCGGCGGTGCCGGGCGAAGGTCGTATGGGAAATGTAAGCCTCCTGCCTTCAACCCAGGAGCCGCGAGGGTAGACCCATGAGAACGATCGTCCTAAGTGCTCTGTGCCTGGTGCTCTCCGGGTGCGCTTCAGCCTTGAAATCTTCCACGCCTCCGACCCGACTTGCGTCCGACGATCTTGGGCAACTCCAGAGGCAGGCCATGGAAGTGTCGAAGGGCAACCCTGAGTTGCGAATGGCCTTCGAAGATCTCTTCGCCATTCCGTGGGAACCTGAACCTGCTATCCCGCCCCAGACGCCCGAGGATTTGGATCTCTTCATGTCGGCCTCAGAAATCGAGGCCGAGGCTCAACGCAACGCGCTCGCGAACACGGTAATGCAGGTGGCCAAGCAGGCCGGCGGCCATGAAGAGGAGTGCTCTGGAATCCTGGTGAGGTTCCTGGAGCATCCACATGGCCACGTACGATGGGCGGCCTCCAACGCGCTCGTCACCTTGCGGGTTCGGGCGGTCGCGCCGGATCTGGTTCCGCTTCTGGGCCACCATCGCCCGGAGACGCGGCAATGGGCCATGCATGCCCTGGTGAGTGTGGGCGGCGTGGACTATGCCCCCGAGATCATCGGCCGCATCGAGGATGAGAACGATCAGGTTCGACGAAGCGCGATCCTGGCCATCGGCCATCTCGAGACCACCACCATTGCCCCGCTGGTCGCTCAATACCTTTCCCACGAGCGTGAGGTGGTCCGTCTGGCCGCGTCCACGGCGCTCTACCGGCTCGGTCATGATGGGCAATGGCCCCCTCCCGGGCTCGTGTCGATCATGCGCGCCTGGTGGGAGTCGCACAAAGACGACCCGGAGTTTCGCTGAAGAAGGAAATATGGTCGGGGATGGTCTCCGGCCCGCATCACTGGCCTACGCGTTGTTTGCCCTTTGCGTTGAGCCTGGCGATGTCCCCCCGCTCCGCGGAATTCCGTATAGGATGGTCACGATCCGTCCACAACGGAATGTCATACAACCTATTGCTCTCTGGGAGGAACAGACATGTGGAAGCTGACACTGATTTGGATCGTGCTCTTTTTCCTGGTCGTGGTTGGGTGCTTCAATTCCGGCAGCGGTCGCCCAAGCCAAGAAGAGGTTTCCCCGCCTGCGAAGATCCACATCTCGGACCCACTGAGGCAGAAGGTGAGCGAGGCGCAGGTACAGTTCCAGGAACAGTTCTGTAAGCTTCTTCTTTCCGAAGCCCCGCGAATCAGAGAGCTCGTGGAAATAAACCGCGACTTGCAGATCGCGTATATTCATCGTCGTGATATGCGCTATGAGCATTTCTGGAGCCATGATCCGGAACGAATCAACATGACCGACGGTCACATGGAATGGCTCAACTGGGACTGGACCGAGCAGGACGAGCAAGCTCTCTTCAGCGACTCATCGGTATACGCGCAATTGCAAGATCGAATCAGTGAGTTGAAAGGCAGAAATAAAGAACACCCGATGTGGCCGGAGGCGCGAGAGGAGTTCTCACGGATGAAGGAGGACACTCGATTGAAGGCGATCGAAGAGCGGTTTCAAAAGGTACTCGAAGAGATTGATCGAGAACTGCAGTCCAGATAACAACTGCCACGATCGGTCGAGGGCGGAGACAACGGGAAAGGTTCGTGAATTGTGTCGCATGCCGATTGCGGTTCCTCGATCCGCAAGGAAGATGAAGGACGGGTCGGGGGTGGTCTCTGGCCTGCATCATAGTCGCCACCGTGGTTGTCACGGATCAACGGGTCAATTGCTGATGACTCCACAAGACGCTATTGAGTTCGTCGCCCAACACGGGATCATCCTTGAATCGGCAAAGGGATCCGTTCCAAACTTGGCCGACACGGTTGCGGGCGAAGCTATAAAAGGAAGCTACTGGGGGCATCCAAGGGGGGATGAGATATTTATGCTGACTCGTGCCATACGTTCTTCGGAGGAAATCCTCGTCTGTCGTCTCGTGAACGGAAAGGTGACTTACGTGCATCGTCGCCTGTGGGATTCGATCTTCCGACTCCAGGACTGCTTTGAGAAGGAAGACTTGGGAGCCATTAAGGAGATCCACAGTTCATTCGGACATCACAAATTGGAAACGATTCCGTTTCCGGAATGGGTGCCGAACGACATTGAGAAAGATGCGGAGCGATTGACATTCTCGCAGGCGGCCTCTGCATTGGGAGAATGGTTTGACGCCTCTTCAATAGATCGGCCAGAGCGGCACACACGCTAATCACAAGTGTACGTCAGGGTCTCCAGGCCGCCTCTTGAGGACCTACGCGGCCCGTCACCCCATGACCCCGACCCCTTCAATTCCGGTCGGAAGCGAGCGATCGCTAAGTGGGTTTCCAAGGGCCGTTACACTGGTGCTCGAAAAGCACTCCGGTCGAGCAACGCAAAGATCAAATGGGAAATGTCGGATACAGCAATGGCAAACATGGAATCCGCTGAACTCGTGATCAATCTTCCACATCCGGGGGCGGGTTCGTTTCCGGAGGAGCTAGTACGGGGCGAGCCGATGCGGGTGCCGATCGTGTTGCAACTGGATACGCCACGTCGAGTGCGTTGCATCTCCGCGTGCTTTCATGGGGCTCAGGAAACCAAGGCGACGTATACGACCACCACCGTCGGGGCCAAGGGGCAGGTGACCACGCAGACGCATACTGCCGTCGAGACCATCGACATCGTGAAACAGGATTGGATTCTCGCGGGGCATGAACCTCGCGGATGCATCGGCAACATGTTCGATGCGGCTGCCACGCTGCTGGGCGGTGGGCGTCATCAGCGGATGACGCCGGGCGAGTATCAGTATGAGGTTGAGGTTGTGATTCCACCTGATGCCATGCTCACGCATCAGGGGAAGAACACGCGCGTGTTCTATGAGTTGTCGGTGCGGGTTGATATTGCGTTGGGGCGTGATATGAAGGCCAGCCAGTCTTTTATCGTGTTGCCACTTCCTCGGGAGAAGGTCGATGTACAGCCGGTCAAGGTGTGTTACCCCGATGACGAGGGGCGTGGATTCTGGAGTTCGCTCCTGATGCCCGATGTTCGAATGGAACTCAGCCTTCAGCGCGACTTGGCGAGGCAAGGGGACACGATCGAAGGGAGTTTCCGCGTGGAGACGCAAAAGTCATTGGAAGTGAAGGGGGTGAAGGTCAGGCTGATCGGGCACGAACACAGCGAAGCCCAGAGTCACAAGGACACGCATTACTTCAAGGGCGAGCCGGTGGCGATCCACGCTCCGCGGCTCATCGCCCCGTCGTGGTCGACCGATTTCTCGCTGCCGTCTGAAGTCGAAGGCCCACCCACTTCCAAGGGCACGAAGTTTTCGATCGACTGGTTCGTGGAGATTACGCTGGACGTTCCCTGGGCGAAAGACCCGAAGATTCGAGTGCCGATCACGCTCGAGTGAAGAGGTTGGCTCTTCACATGGCGAGCGTCATCACCGGGGCGAGCCGTTCCACAGCTTGATCGTTTTCATCGACGCCGAGGCGATTCGCATTCCGTCGGGTGAGAACGCAACCCTGTTGACCCGGGCCTCGTGCCCGCGCAGGGTGGCAAGCTCCTCGCCAGTCGTGGCGTCCCACAGCTTGACCGTCCCGCTGGACGATGCCGAGGCGATTCGCGTTCCGTCGGGTGAATATGCAACGCCATAGACCTGGCCCTTGTGCCCCCGCAGGGTCATGAGTTCCTCGCCGCTCGTCGCGTCCCACAGCCTGATCGTCCGGTCGGCTGAACTCGAGGCCAACTGCATCCCGTCGGGTGAGAAGGCAAGGCCATAAAGCACGCTCGTGTGCCCTTGCAAGGTGGCGAGTTCCTCTCCGCTCGCGGCATCCCACAGTTTAACCGTCCGGTCGTCCGCCCCCGAGGCGATTCGCGTTCCGTCGGGTGAGATGGCCACGCATCTGACGACGCCTTCGTGTCCGCGCAGGGTTGTGACTTCCTCGCCAGTGTTCAAGTCCCACACCTTGATCGTCCTGTCGGCTGACCCCGAGACCAGATGCGTCCCGTCGGGCGAGAACGCGATGCCGGTGACCCCGTTTTCGTGCCCCCGCAGGGATGCGAGCTCCTCCCCGCTCGTCACGTCCCATCGCTTGATCGTTCTGTCGTTTGAACCCGAGGCCAGATACGCCCCGTCGGGTGAAAAGGCAACGCTATAGACCGGGCCTTCGTGTCCCCGAAGGGTCACGAGCTCCTCGCCGCTCGCCACGTCCCACAGCCTGATCGAATCGTCTCCTGATCCCGAAGCGATTCGCGTTCCATCGGGCGAGAAGCCAAGGCTCAGGGCCGTGCCCTCGTGATGGCGCAGGGTGACGACTTCCTTGCTCCTGACCACATTCCACAGCTTGATCCCAAATTGTTGCGACCCCGAGGCCAGATGCGTCCCGTCTGGTGAGAAGGCGACACTGAAGACCATACTCTCGTGCCCGAGCAGGGTGGCGAGTTCCTCGCCGCTCGTCGCGTCCCACAGCTTGACCGTCTGGTCTCCCCCCGCCGAGACGATTCGCGTGCCGTCGGGTGAGAACGCAACGTCCAGGGCCGAGCCCTGATGCCCGAGCAGGGTTGCGAGTTGCTCGCCACTGGCCACATCCCACAACTTGATCGAGCCGCCCCGTGATCCCGAAACCAGATGCGTCCCGTCGGGTGAGAAGGCGACACTGAAAACCGCACCCCTGTGCCCGAGCAGAGTTGCGAGTTCCTCGCCGCTCGAGACGTCCCACAGCTTGATCGTCGAGTCCCACGACCCCGAGGCCACGAGGGTCCCGTCGGGTGAGAAACGAACGCTCATGACGGCAGCCTTGTGCCCGCTCAGAGTTGAGAGCGACTCGCCGCTCGCCACATCCCACAGTTTAATCGAGTCGTCATGTGACCCCGAAACCAGACGCGTCCCGTCGGGTGAAAAGGCAACGCTGCCGACCCTGCTTTCGTGTCCGCGCAGGGTTTCGAGCTCCTTGCCGCTTGCGACGTCCCACAGCTTGATCGTCTGGTCCATTGACCCCGAAACCAGACGCATCCCGTCGGGTGAGAACGCAACACTCGTGATTTCATCCTGGTGACCTCGCAAGGTGGCAAGCTCCTTACCGCTCGTTGCGTCCCACAGCTTGATCGTGGTGTCGCCTGACCCCGAGGCGATTCGCGTCCCGTCGGGTGAGAACGCAACCTTCGAGGCCCATTCCTCGTGCCCGTGCAGGGTTGTTTCGCTCGTATCGCAGCTATTCCACAGGAACCACCATTCCCAGTTTCGCAGCGATTCCGAGGCCCGGGCCAGACGGCTTCGGGCGGTGACGATATTGTTCTGCATCAGGGCCGCTTCGGCGGCGGCGATGTTGGCGACGTACGCATCGTACTCCGCAACGTCCCGTTCCTCCTGGGCCAGCGTGCGCTGGCGAGCTTCCGCCGCCTCGGCTTCCTCCGCACGCTGCCTCGCTTGAGACTCTTTCTCCTGCGCCGTCACCGCCGACTCCTCCGCGGCGAGGGCACGCGAGAGTGCGAAGCTCGTCGCGACGATCCCACCGACGAGCACGAGGAACACCATCGCGATGCCGATGACCACGGCGCGGTTCCGTCTCGCGAACTTGCTGAATTGATACGACAGGCTGGGAGGCCTCGCCTGGATCGGCTCGTTCCGGAGATAGTGCCGCACATCGTCCGCAAAGGCTTCGGCCGATCGGTAGCGACGATCGCGGTCCTTCTCGAGCGCCTTCATCGTGATCGTCTCGACGTCGCCCCGCACCGTCCGGTCGATCGTGCTCAGCCTTGCGGGATCCTT
>JAPULD010000469.1 GCA_027295365.1 Planctomycetota bacterium | reverse complement strand
TTCTGGGGCGGTACCAAACTCAAAGATATGGAAGAGATCCAGGCTCAACACGCCTGGCAAGAATACCAATATCGTGGTCGAACGGAATGTCGACTTCTACGGATCCTGATCGTGATGCTGTTGTTGGCCGTACTCTTCGGATGCCTCTGGATAATCGTGCGCCCTTACGTGTCACCCGCCCGGGGTCAGTTCGCCTTCTTCACGACGTGGACGATTGAGTACTTGAGTTTGACAATGATCGCGCTGCTCACGTTGTATGTCGCCGATCGGACTCGACTGTGCGTGCAGTTCGTACTGTCCCTTGCGAAGACTCAGACGATCTGGACTGACATCGCTTATAAATGGAAGCCGGTGAAAAACCGCAAGCTCGAACCCGAAGATGCGGCGGATTACATCGATGTGCTCGTGATCGCGAAACACACCGAGGTGATCGGACACATGGTCCTGTATCCCTTCATCGCCATCGCCCTCCTGCTGGTCTCCCGCAACAGTTATTTCGATAATTGGGGATGGCCGCTCTTCATGATCATCTTTTTCACCATCATGATCGGCTACGCGATGACGTGCGCGATCGTCCTCCGCCGCGCCGCGGAAAAATCGCAGACCCGCGCCATCAGAAGGCTTCAAAATCGCCTGCTCGGGGCCTTCGGAGACCAGGACAAGGCCCGGGCTGATCAGATCGAGAACCTGATCGAGGAGATCAGGAACATACGGCAAGGGGCTTATTCGCCCTGGAGCCAGCGACCGGAGATCAAGGCCCTGGTGCCGCTGGGCGGCGTCGCCTTGATCGGCATCCTCGAGATTCTATCGCTGTATGGCCTCTAGGCCACATCATCGCAAACAAAGGCCACCCGCCGCTCGCTTTGGTAACTACTCGAAGTACTTCCCCCACAAAACGTGCAGACGCTTGACCTCGTCGGGATCGAGTTTCGATTTGTCTGACCAGATTGCCAGGGCGAGAGCCTCATGGGCACTTGAGGGTTGTTCCCGAAGTTTCGTGACGTCCTTCAATGCCGCTTTGATGAGATTGATCGACGCCTTGGAGGCTTTCTGCAGGTTGCCGATGATCTCCACCAGCAGCGACCGTGCATCTCGTGCTTCATGTGGTTTCCAACAATCGTAATCCGTGGGCAAAGACACCAGGGCGTACGCGATCTCCGCCTCGCGAGCCAGCTTCGCCTCGGGGATCGCGGTCATGCCGATCAGGTCCGCCCCCCACTGGCGATGCAGTTCCGACTCGGCCCGGGTAGAGAAGGCGGGCCCCTCCATGCAGACGTACGTCCCGGTCTCGTGCACCGTCTGACCTTCAAGATTGTGAGCCGCCTCCTGCAGCCACGCCCGCATCACGGCGCAACAAGGATCGGCGAATTCCACATGCACCGCGGCATGCTCGTAAAACGTCTTGGCCCGCCCATTCGTCTTGTCGATGATCTGATCAACGAGCACGAGATCACCCGGGTGGATGTGCTCACGCAGGGAACCCGTCGCCCCCGAGGCGACGATGTGCGTCACGCCAAGCGATTTGAGGGCGAAGATGTTCGCTCGATAGGGAACCGAGGCGGGATTCAGGATATGGCCATCACCATGTCGCTGAAGCAGCGCGATATCCACGCCTTCGCAACGAGCGGTGATGATTTGACTGGATGGATCACCGAAAGGCGTCTCGATGTGATGCTTCTCGATGCCTTCGGGTTCGAGACCATCAAGCAGGGCATCACCCAGACCGCTGCCCCCGATAATGCCGATCATCAGTTTGTCTTGCATGGGTGAATCGTAACGAAAACCGAGGGCTAGGATGATCTCCATGAAGGCCACGCCCGGAAATCCTGAGACGCAGAACCTTCGGACTCCCTCGAGCCAGAAGCCGACGTGGTTTTACCACGTCATGGCCCTTTCGACCGTCCTCATCTGGTCCTTCAGTTTTCTGCACATCGTCAACCTCAACGAGGCGATCGACCCGATCAGCGTGGTCGTGTTGCGCAAGGACATTTTCGCGATCGGGCTGGTTGGTTTTCTAATCTGGCGACGTCCCAAGCTGGGCCACCTGACCCGTCGGGACTGGGGGTTGGTCCTGGCCATGAGTCTGCTCTCGGGGCCCATGTATCACTTCACCTTCGCCTGGGCCTCGGGCGAGGGACGAATCTCCGTCGCGTTGCTGGGTCTCATCATCGCCACCATCCCGATTCATACGGGATGGCTGGGCTGGTTGATTCTCAAGGAGAAACTCAGCGTGATGCGGGGAATCGCCCTGGCGTTGGGCCTGGCGGGAGTGGTGGTCGTCCTCTTCGGGCAAAATGAAGGACTCGTGTTGCTGCCTCAAAAACTCGCCGGCCCCATCGCCGCCACGTGCGCCGCCATGTTCGCCTCGTTGGGCATGATTCTGACTCGAGCCAACCGGGGCGTGCTTGGGCCGTTGGATCTGTTCGCTGTCTCGGGCGTGGTGGTCGTCGTCATCGCGGCGATGTTTCACCCCGTCGCCGATTTTGAGCGCATCGGCGCGATGGGCCTCGAGGGCTGGGGGTCGGCGATCTTCCTCGGTACGTTCGGCTCGGGCATCGCCTACCTGACCTGGGTCGCGGCGTTGACGGGATTGCAAGCCGTCACCGTGGCGATGTACCTGTTTCTCGCCAGCGTGTTGGCCACGCTGTGGGGCTGGGTGTTTCGGGGCGAGGAGGTCAACTGGATGTTCGCGCTGGGCGGCGTGATGGTGTTGGCGGGATTGCTGCTGCCGGCGCTGGTGCAGAATTGGAAGGGGCGGAACGAGCCTGAAGAAGCCATCGAACCGGTCCTGGTTGAAGTGGAAGCGGATGCGTGAATCGATCATTCTTTTCTCAGCCCCGGTGCCACTGATTCATTCGCCACGGCGAGTTAATCAGTGCGATTCCAGATGTGTGAGCAGTATTGGTTTACCGAGAATATGATTGCGTAACACACTGACAAATTCGCGAAGCGCGGATGTGTCAGTGGCATCGGGAGCCACGGCAAGCCTTCAATCCTTGGTTTCTGGAAAGACACGCCACAAGGCGATGACCAAATCCACCTTCAGTGCTTCGGGGCGGAGATCGGGGGTGATTCCCTCGGGGACCTGCTCCCATTTCCGGGGATCGCGGCCGAAGATCGTGCCGAGTTGCTTGCGTCGTTTCATGAACAGCACGGTGACGAAGCGGGCGAAGGCCCGGCGATCAATTGGATTGGAAAGCAGTGCAACTTCCGCTGCCTCACCCTCTCCCTTGGCCCCTGTCCTTGACGGAGATGGGG
>JAPULD010000468.1 GCA_027295365.1 Planctomycetota bacterium | reverse complement strand
TATTATTTGCCGGCCCGGGCCAGCCTGGATGACCTGCACCGTACCCCCCGGCGCTCCGGAAGGCAACGTCAACTGGTTCGGGGTCATGGCCCCGGTTGTGAGTTGTTTGGCCTGTTGAATCGCCGCGTTGATATTGGCCATCTCATCCCGAAGCTCTTGCTCTTCAGGAGTAAGGTCGTCATCTGAAGTCGCATCAATATCCTTGTCGATGACTGTTTCCTCGGCCTCGGTCTCGACAATGTCCTCGTTGTCGTCAGTGGAAGTATCGACCGGAGATGTTGGAGGCGTCGGGATGATGATGTTATTGCCGACCGGCGAGATCGTTCCGGGCAATGGCGTATTGGTGGAAACCTGCTGGGCGGAAGTTCGCATGATGCCCCCCGCATCCTCCGGATGATCCTGTTCGTACGCCTGCTTGATGTACGTGGCGAGATCGTTATTCGTATCCTCCAGGATGCCGATGGTCATCCCCATCATGGCGCCGTTGGTCATCGCCCACATCCACAGCATGATCAAGAACCAGAGGGCGAGCAGCAGTCCCGTACAGCGTTGCGCCGTCCTGGCCAGGGGCCTGAGTTCGACTTGTTCGGGGTGCGCGCATTTGGGGCAATGGATCAGGTGCATTCCGTAATGCGGCTCAACGACGATGCAGGCGAGACGCAGGTTCTCGCCACATTGTGTGCAAAAGCGATCCTCGCGCTGTACGTCGATGAAATGTTCGGGCAGAACCGTCATGCGACGCTGGTCTCCTTGGTGGGAGGCAACATCCCGTCGGTCGTCCACAACACCGCCAGCGAACCACGCATCTTGGGGGGCAGAAGGATTCTCACCAATCCCCTGACTATGGATCGACCAAACAAGACCCCCGTGACCAACAAGAACCAGACTCCGACGATCCCGATGGCACGCAAGGGAAATTCGATCTGCAGAAACGATAGATCCCCAAAACTATCGATTGAGTTGTATACATTAATCTGATACCAGGCTGTTCCGTACACAGCACCCACCAGGAACAGGAGGGTCAAAGTAATCAGGAACAGTGTTCGACGTCTTCGGTGCACGAGGGCCACGGAGAGAAAGCAACCGTATGTGAAGGCGATACCCATTGGAACTATTATGAAAAAGAGTTCTAGCGATGAGGTGACTTCCCAGAAACCTCCCATCCCCGCCAAGGTTTCGGCGGGGGGATTCGCGGCCACCCATTCATCAAACTTGTCCGGATTCCAGCTGTTCGTGTTTGGTGGTTTGTCAAATTCTGCTTCGTACCAAGCCTCCCAATGATCCCCGAGGGCACTGCGATATGGTCGCGCACCAAGATCGCCAAACTCGGCCATGGATATAATGAGCGGGGGGGTGGACATCAACGTGATCGCCAAAATGACCAAGACCCAAAATGTACTGAGGATGACCGCCCAGCGATGCGCCCAGCGTCCGAGTTGGGGGTATTCCTGCAATGCCGCGACGGTGGCGCACTCGGGACAGCGTGCGATGAACATGCCGTAATGAGGTTCTCTCAAGATCGGCTGACCGATCAGGTTGTAATGGCACTTGGTGCAGAGTCGATCGCCATACATCACGCTGACGCGTTCTTCGCGTTGCAAGGGTGCGGTATCGGGTGAACCTTCAGGTGCGGGGTGCCGGGTTCCGTTTGCTGACGTTTCAGCGTCAGGGGGAATGGTGCTCATCTCGCTCATTCGAGACTTCTCCTGAGCCGACGGCGTTTCAGCAGCCAGCGGTAATGCCAACGATCGGTGATTTGTTTCATTTGGAGTACCACCTGGCCCAGTGGGATACCTCCCAGCATGATGACCATCATCAATGCCAAGTAGGCCAGACTGATGGGCAGAAACTCCCACAAACCCAGGCCGACCAGACGCCAGAATGAGGAAGCCTCCCATTCTGCGCGTGACATGTCATCGATCTCACCCGACAGGCCCAGAATGAATCCTCCACAGAGGATGATGAACACGAACAGTCCCGTCCACGTCGCAAAGACTCGCCATCGTGGAAGATGGCTGAACGCAGTCGTCAGCCAAGTGCCGATCACCAGAGGCTGCAGGACGAGCATAATGAGCAAGATAAGCCAGACACCCCTTTGACCCGGAGGAGGCCCTTCATTCATGGCGATGATCGTGCCGGTCATGAAGAGAAGCATGAACGCCGTGATGATGGATTTCAGGAAGATCATCCCCCCGATCCAGACTCGCCTGAGAAAGGTATGCCAGGCCACGGTGGCTGGGGGTTTTCGCCTGACGCATGTCCAGTCACACTTCGGGCATATCACCACGCGCAGGCCATAATGAGGCTCGCGCTGGGTGCGAACGCGAGCCATTCCCTCCCCGCATTGTTGGCAGACATGCGCGATGGGCATCGTCGTGCAACTCCGGTCAAAATGAAACATCGGCCGAATCCGCTCGGCCGATGTTGTATTGGGATTTTTACCGAACGGATTTAGCTATACCGCTTTTCAGGCTTATCGGTTCAGTTTCAGTCTTCGATCGGGTTCGTGGACCCGCCTCGTCAGGACTTGCCCATCCTCCCAGACAATCGACGTATCCCGGGTATAGAAGTTAATGAGACGCAGCCTGTCCCAGCCTGCTTCCCCATTGGCATGAAAGATCGTGATGAATCGACCCGGGCGATCCGGATGACCCATGGTGTGCAGGATCGCCTGGCCGGGCTGATCGTAGGTGGTGCCGTCCAGGGTGAATGAACCACTCTGAATCCGGATCAGATCCGATGTTCGATTGAGTAGCCGTTCATGGGACTCAATCGCCACATGGCCAATGAGCATGAGGTTCTCGCCATCATCCGTGGCCCCGATCCGGGGAAGATACGATTGCACTTCGGATCGAGATTCCCTGGAGATCACCTTGACGTCCCCGAGCCCGAACGTGCCGGCAATCGTGGGAATCAGCTGGTCAGGGGGTAGCACGCGATAGAGCCTGAACTCGGGATCGACCTCGATCCAGTCCTCGCCTTTGACCATGAAGGCGTCATCGAGTGGAGCTCCATATTGCGAGGCGAATGATTCCATCCCGCCCATCTGTGCCGCAATGTCGGTCCGAGGGAGCGTATGCTGACGCACCCAGAGATCGAAGAAGCCCGAGAGTGACGAGTCGAATTCCGCCTCGAAGGCAATCTTCAGGTCATCCCACGATGCGCGGCGACCCATGTTGTCTTCGGCGAATCGGTGCAGACCACGAAACATCGCCGCTCTGTCATCCGTGACGCTTCGATAGGCACCGCCTCCCTCCAGCATGGTGAATATGAACGCGCCCTTGTCGTAACCCACGAAACGGTTGAGGTTCTCGTTGTGGCCAAACTGATCGAGGGGACCATTGTCGAACAAGTCAGGATTGGTCGAAAGCTTCATGAGCAAACCCCGGCGGTAGTCCCGGCCCGCTTCTTCCCCATCATCAGCGATGCGTCGATAGTAGTTGGCGCAATAGCTGGTCAGGGCCTCGCACCAGTTGCCATCGTCGGGACTGGCGTAAACGCCATTGCCCCACCAGTTGTGAATCAATTCATGATCCAGGTACCCCGGTGCCAACGACCTTGGAGCCATCCCAACAACCTGGGGGCCAAGCACCGTGAAACCCGGGTAGGCGAAACCCGAGGAGAAGAAATTCTCGACGATGCTGAAGCGGCGGTAGGGAAAGGGGCCCAGCAACGGGACGTACAGATCGAGGTATGACTTGGTCGCCTCGATGAACATCGACGCGAGTTCCTCATGCTCCGGGGCGATGTGCATCAGGATTTCGACGTTGCCATAAGGGGTGAAATGATCTTCCCCCACGATGACATGCCGATTGCCAACGATCGCGATCCCATCCACGGGTCGGGGCGTGATCCACGTCCACACGGGGTCGGTGAGGGCTCCCAGATTTGCGATTGGTTCACCCGAAGCGACGATCGACCACCCCGGGATCGGCTCGACATCGACGGACATCAGCATGAGTTGTGGGTGGCCTGCTTCGTCGATCCATTGAGGATGCCAAGCCGCGCCATCGGAGAGAAAGATGCCATCCTCCCCCAGATGTGCGCTGACCGACTTGTTGTGGATCTGCCCCTCGACCTCGCCCGCGTTGATATTTTGTTCAAACCGGGCTCGATAGGTGATGGTCACCGTCTCCCGGACGTCCAGTTCCTTTTTGATTCTCAATAAGTGGGGTTGCGATTTATCAGGTGATTCGATCCGATTGAAGGTGAGGAATTGGTCGGGGCCTTGAAAACCGATTTCAGTGGCTTGGCTGTTCAGACGAAACCTCACTTCGCCCTTGCCCGAGATGTCGAGCGAGACGGTGACCAGCGCCTCATGGGTGGCTGGGTCAAGCTTCACGAGCAGACTCTGGGAGTCAACCTGTGCATCGGTGGCGAAAAGAGCGGCAGCCAAGATCGTTGCGGGACAAAGCAACATCGATCAATCTCCTGGAATGGGTTCTTGTCTATTGGGCGAGTTGGTATTCTAGGTGCGCCATACAGGAGTCTCACCATGCGATGCAGCGGAATGAAAGCCCTTTTTATTGTGATCGTCATGCTCGTATCCAGCCCGGTGCGACACGCGGTTGCCCAATCACTAGCGACCGGCAAGCAGGGGATGGTTTCCTCCGCCCACCCGATTGCCACCGAGGCGGGGCTTGAGATACTCGAAGCGGGGGGCAACGCCTTCGACGCGGCCATTGCCATCGCGTCCACCCTCGGCGTGGTCGAACCCATGATGAGCGGCATCGGGGGCTATGGAACGATTCTTGTCTACGACGCCAAGACCCGGGAAACACGCTTTCTCAATTGCAGTGCGCATATCCCCTTTGCCGTCGATGCCGACGCCTATCGAGCCCCCACGCCAAACTTCATGGCGAATCGAACCGGAGCGAAGGCGGTCTCCACTCCCGGCAATGTCCCGGCGTGGGCAACTATGCATGAGAAGTACGGCTCGCTCGAATGGCAAGTCCTTTTTGATCCTGCCATTCGCCAAGCACACGATGGATTTGAGATAGATGGTCAATTGGCTCAATTCATCGGCTACGCCTGGGATTCTTTTTCTGATTCAACGAAACTGATCTTTGGCCCCAAGGGCGAGCCCGCCGTCCGGGGTGAACGGCTTGTGCAGACTGACCTTGCCAAGTCAATGCTCTTGATTTCGAAACATGGCGATCAAGCCTTGCGGGAAGGAACAATTGCCCTTGCGATCGATCGCATCATGTCCGAGGCGGGAGGGTTTCTCGCGATCAAGGATCTTGAACAGGCCAAGGGTGAATGGTGGCAACCCATCTCGATCGACTACCGAGGCTATGAGGTCATCACCGCCTCGCCGCCTTCGACAGCGTTTCCCTCATTGATCCGCCTCGGGATGATGAACCGTTTCGACGTCAAGACGTTGGGGCACAACAGCGTCGAGTACTTGCACGCATTTGCCGAAGTGACAAAGCATGCGTTCTGGTGTCGCCTTCGCTATGCAGGTGATCCGGAATTCACGCCGCCACCTTTGGAGAAATTACTTTCAAAGAAGTACTTCACTCAACAGGTGGCGAAGATCGATCCAAAGCATGCCACCGATTTCACGCCTCCCGAGGAGAGTGATTCGAACGCCGATATGCACACCACGCATTTCGTGGTTGCCGATGCCCAGGGCAACATCGTCTGTGCCACGCAGACGTTGGGGAATTTGTTCGGCAGCCGCATCATGCCTGAAGGAACTGGTTTCTTCCTGAACAATTCACTGGCGTATTGCACGTTCGAGCCCGCGGGCAACCCCATGGACGCCCATGCGGGTCATCACAAACTCAGCGGCGATTGCCCCACGATCATCATGAAGGATGGTCGCCCCTGGGTGGCGATCGGTACGCCCGGTGGTCACACGATCGGGCAGACGGTGCCCCAGATGGTGATGAACCTCATTGATTTCGGGATGGACGTTCAAGCCGCGATCGCCGCCCCGAGGGTGAGTTTTCGCGAGCCGAACGATCTGGCGGTGGAGGAGGGCGTGAGCGAATCTGTCCGCGCAGCGCTCATCGAGATGGGCCATCGGGTGAAAATCGTTGGTCGACTCGGCAACGCCCATGGACTTTCGATCACCTACGACGAGCAAGGCCAGCCCATTGGATTTGAAGGTGGATCAGATCCGAGAGGAATGGGTCTGGCCAAGGGGCGCTGAGGCATGGACTTCAAGCGAAGTCAATTCGAGTTCGGGTCGCCGCTGTCGTTATTCGGCGTATTCAACTGATCTCGAATGGTACCGGGTCGCAATGTCACTTCCGCCGGCCAAATACCCGGGTAGGCGATCAGGGCTGAACCCACACCTTCCTTGCGAATGGAAATCCGGGTGGGGAACTGGACATCGGGATCGTTGACCGTGGTGAGGCCCATTTTGTCGGTGAAGGACGGTTCACCATTGGCGGAGGCACTCTTGACGATGACTTCGGCCCCGGGCACGGGATTGCCGTTCGTGTCGATGACCAGAAGTCTCTTGTTGGAACACCCCGACATCAGGCAAAGGAAGATCAGGAGTGGCCAGAGGAACCGAAGAGCATCGCGATGTGACATCGGCTGTTCCTTTTCTCCGCAGAGGGGAAGCCTACAACTCCACCACTTCCATGTCCGATTCGATCGTCTCTTCCACGCTGGGATAGTGAACATCCGTGGCGAACTCCGTGAGATCATGACCTTCGGCCATCGATTGGTGCGTCGCTTCGGCGTTGAAGATGCAAGGCGACTCGTCCAGCTTCAGGGCCATGAGATCTAGAGCGATCTGCGATTCGCACTTGCAATAATCGATCGGGTCGATTGCTCGTTCGAACGCCTGCAGGCGATTGTTGACGTTCTCGAACGTCCCCGCCTTCTCGACCCAGGTGGCTCCCGGGAGCACGACATCGACACGATCCACCAGCGTGGTCGGCAGCGTGTCGATCAGCACGGTGAATCTGCCTTCGCAAGCCTGCGCGACATCGTCGGTCACCCAGTCGCTCGGGTAATTCCCCGTCAGCAGCAAGGTATCGACTTTCGAGTTCTTGCGTTTGATGCTCTTGATGAACTCGTCGTAGCTTGAAACCTTGTCCGAAAGTTTCTCCAGAACCCGACGCACGCCTCGCGCATTGGGGGCCTTCTCGGCATAGAGGGTGAATCCACCCGGGAAAGTCTTGTCTTCGCCATCGACCGGGACCGGACCAATGCAAAGGATCGCGTCGGGATCGTGATCAAGCACCATCTTGCCCAGCAGGTAGGCGTCTTCGCAACTCAGCATGGGACTGATCATCGCCCCGATGTGCTTGCTTGCCGCCAATCCTTCCAACGCCTTTTCATAGGCTACGTCGTAGGCCAGCGCCGCCTCGGTCGGATCGAAGGGTTCCTCGCCCTTGACCATGGGAACCCGGATCCGGTTCTCGTCGTGGATGAACTTCCACTCGTAGCGCACCTCGTCGGTGATCCACCACTTGTTCACTTCCAGGTTCGTCCTGGGCTTGAGGCGGTAGACCTGGTTGTCGTTGTGTTCGACGGAGATGTTGTCGCCCGAGCAGGTGATGCCGTCGATGGAGGGGGTCTTCTTGAGGAACCACACTCTCTGTTGGAAAAGGAAATCCTTGTCGAGCAACGCGCCGACGGGGCAGATGTCGATGACGTTGCCGCTCAGTTCGTTGTCCAGGGCGAGGCCCGGGAAGACGTCGATCTGCTCGTGGGCGCCCCGGCCCTCGACGATCAGTTCGTTCGTCCCGGTCACCTCGCGGGTGAAGCGTACGCAACGGGTGCACATGATGCAGCGATCCGAGTACAGCAGCACATGGGGGCCCACGTCCTTTTTGGGCTGCTTGATCTTCTGCTCCGCGAATCGAGATTGGCCCCGGCCGTACTGATAGGAATAATCCTGCAGGTGGCACTCGCCCGCCTGATCGCAGACCGGGCAATCCACCGGGTGGTTGATCAGGAGGTATTCCATCACCGACTTCTGGTTCGCGATGGCCTTTGGCGAGTCGGTGTAGACGACCTGGCCGTCACTGGCGGTCTGCTGGCAGGTG
>JAPULD010000467.1 GCA_027295365.1 Planctomycetota bacterium | reverse complement strand
GCGGCGGCGGCCCGGGCGTCAATGCGATGCTGGAGATGGATGTAGCAGGCGGTCATACGATCGTCGTGCTGTCCAATTTTGACCCGCCGACGGCAAGCCGCATCATTCAGGAAATCAGCGCGATGCTCCGTGCGATTGCCGCCGCGGAAAGCGGCGGTCAGCTCTACCGCATCGGTGTCGAGTGCGCTTCAACCGAACCCACCGTCGTTCAGTTTGGAGCCATGCGTGATGTGATGCGGGAGGGGTACACGGAATCGCGCATCCACCTGGCCGATGCCGTTACGCAGCCGCATGCATTTGCCATTGGGGCTCTAGAGAGTCTTTCCGGCGAGATCACGATCATCGATGGCGACGTATGGGTGTCCAGGGCCGCTGATGATGGTCTCCAGGTCACGGGCCCCGAACCAATTGCTGAAGATCAGGCGACGTTGCTCACGCTAGCCCACGTTGCCAAATGGCAATCCGTGACGATTGAAAGAGCGGTGGAGGGGCACGAACTCGAGTTGCTAATCGAGAAGACGGCTCGCACGCGAGGCATCGACACCGCAGAGCCCTTCGCGTTCTTGATCGAAGGCGAGTTGGGCAGCTTGGACCTCCACGTGATCAATGGGTATTGCCCCATCGGGACCAATCCTGCGACCGTTGATGCTAAGCCGTGGCGCTGATCGAGCAGCCGGATGACCGATGCGGTTATCGTCGGCTTCTTCGCCCTTGATGCTGCTGGCGTGATGACACACCATGGCACTTCCATTCACATCCACGCAATCCTGTCGATCAACGGCAACACGATCACCGGCCACATCGATCGGGTCTCAGTGTTACCCGGCGCGATCTTGCGCATACCCGGCGAGGATTGACCTGATCGCAAATCGAAAGGAGATTCCGGAATGTACTTGAACACTTGGACGGCAACAGCGCTCGCGCTCCTCACAACCTTCGGCGCGGCCATGGCCGCGTTGGCCCCGAGCGCGCGCTCGGCGCAGGTCGACGACTTGAGCGCGTTCGCCGGCGAGTGGCTCTACGTCGAGGACCGCACCGAGGGCCGCCCCACCGAGGAGCAGCAGCCCCCCATGAGCGTGACGTTCGGGCTGCGCATCGAGAAGGATGCGGTCGTCATGGAGCGCGCCAGGGGCCGCGAAGAGCGCATCCCGCTCGACGGCGCGACCATCGAAGCCCCCGCGACGGGATCGACCAGGCGCTCCCGCGGCGCGTGGAAGGACGGAGTGCTCGAGTACGAGGTGGACTACTTGCGCGAGTCGGATAACGCGGTTGTCGGGCTGATTCGGAGGGAGTTCCGGATCACGCCCGACGGACTGCTCGTGCGCGTCGTCGTCGGTGACCCCGCGCAGCTGGACTCGGTGGCGCTCTACCGCCATCCGCAGGACATCCCGCTGCCCGCGCCGGCCCAGGCCACGATCGCCGACTTGACGTGGCTGGCCGACGCGTGGGTCGGAACGAGACGCACGGCGTCAATCGAGGAGCGTTGGACCCCGCCTCTGGGCGGCGCGATGCTCGGCGTGTCGCGCACGGTCAAGGGCGGCTCGATGGTCGCGTTCGAGTACCTGCGCATCGTCGAGCGCGACGGCGGGCTGGTCTACGTCGCGCAGCCAGGCGGCCATCCGCCGACCGAGTTCGTGCTCACCGAGCTGGGCACCACGAGCGCCGTGTTCGAGAACCCCCGCCACGACTCCCCGCAGCGCATCGTGTACGAACTCTCGGCCGAGGGCTCCCTGAGCGCCTCGATCGGCTTCGCGAAGGGCGGCCGCCCCCAACGCTTCGAGTTCACGCGCGAGGACAACTAGCTGGTCTGCGAAGTCGACCACGAGTGGTCCTTCGCAAGTTGGAGGTGGCGCGCGCTGTCCTGTTCCAATATTCATCCGTTTGCTAAGTCTTTGCCGAATCTGAAATAACATGTCCAAGAGTTGGGTATATCTCAGCCGTTCGCAAGGAGTACTGGTACGCTTCGCGGTCACTACAACCAAGTCGCGCTATTGCACAAAAGCGCGACTGAACAAAATTCAAACACTCGAATTCTGTTTAAAAAATTTAGGCACATCTCTCTTATGAGTATAATTCTACTCAGTCTATGCGATAATGTGGGATGGCAATTAACAAGATCTCCTCATTGACGCGTCAAGAACTGTACGCGTATGGGTTCAATATTTAGCCTAACTGTATCTCATTGATTTTCAAGGATTTGGATAACTCGTGGAGAGGCTTCCAAGAGCCCAGATGCGGCTTGAGAATCAGTAGATTCGGTTCATGAACTCTGCCCTCACCGAGCTGAATGGCACCTTTAGCCTCACTCCAAATAAACGCCTCCAAGAAACCATTCTTATTATTCCATCCCACAACAATCGTTCCATCAGAATTAAGTCCATTGGCAGAGGCAATATTACCGCTCACTGCGATCGAATCGAAACCTTCAAGGCACCCGATTTTGTCCAGCGAAATCCTTCCGCACCGCTAGTGGAATTACTTTGCCCAATAACGGTTGTCCCATCACTCGATATATCCGAAACTCTACTAGTCGTATCTCCCCCCGGCAAATCCCCAATCCCTTCAAACCACGCCGCCTGCGCCGCACCCGTCCACAGCATGCCACCATTAACCGCTATTAACATCCCACACATAACCGCCGCTCTATTCTTCCTCTTAATTTCATTAATCCATATAATCAACTGTTATGACGACGAAGAACGATATTACTGATGACAGGCGCCCTAAAAGGATGCTGTCCACAACTTGTTCAAACAAGTACCGGCATCGAAGTCGAGCAATGGTAGAAACCCATCACCTCAACGCCAGTCTGCGTTTGAAGTCGACCTTAATACGAGGGTGATAGCGAGGGTGTAGAAACCGAATTATCATATGATCACTACCCCCTCCTTTTGGAAACTCGGGCAAATTCTCAGCAAACGTCCCTTCGCGGTGGAGCTTTATTCTGGCGGCAATTGTTAGGTCTTGATCTGTCACAAACGTGAGAGCCTCTTCCAAGAGATCTTTCAGAAAAGCCGACTTACCAACAAAGACGCCCGAGTTTAGATAGAGTCCTTCGCAGCCGTTTTCGTGTGCAAGCTCATCCGCCCACTGCTTGAGTTCTGGAAGGTAACTAAAATGCAGTGTCCCTGGGGTGGCGGAAAACAGTGCATCACACCCCTCTTCGTGAAGGTACTCAATGGCTTTTCCAGGATCGCCCCTCAAAACTGCATCGTCACTATCGATGTATAAGATATATTCTGTGGAACAATCGCCGCTATCGATATACTTCTTTAATTCGATTAGCTTCTGGGTATTGCTCGGCCATTTGCCACTCTTGGGTTTTAGCAGGACGTAGTGTTCTATCCCGACATAGCGTAGGCTCTTCTCTAGGATTGGTTCATGGTCGTAATTGTGAACCAATACGATGGTGAGATTCGCGGGACAGGTACATTTGTTCTTCACGTTTCCGCAGAGCAATGGAATTGCAACAAAGTCCGGCAGTGTTTTCGTCCAGCGACGATGGTGGATGACGAGAGACTTCCATCTCTTCCTTTGCCGAATAATAGAAATTAACGCCGTAGCGGCTCTTCGATAGGGTCGTGTCCAATGTCTCATCTTGTTTCTTCTTTATCCGACCTAGGATATCCTCAAGAGATAACTACCGTTCACTGATATTTCCCATATGACTTCCGCTCGACTACATCACCGAGCATTTGAGTAATCATTGTACCCTCCTTGTGCAAAAACCCTGATTCGTCATTTCGAGCTTGAATAGCTTGTGCTAGTGCAAGCCCAAATATCGATGACTGGACGATTCGCGCATACCGATACCCCGTCCTGTACCAATATTCATCCGTTCGCTATGTCTTTGGCCAATCTGGAATAACATGTCCAAGAGTTGGTATATCTCAGCCGTTCGCAAGGGGTATTGGTACGGTTAGACTGGCGTGATGATCACGAATCTATGGCAGATGATATTGTTTTCGATGGGTGGCTGTTTCAATGAGCATCAGCGACTCAAACTTGAATTCACGCTTGAACAACTCCAGGTGTACAAGGAATTGACTGGGAATAAACGGTTGCGGTTAAATGATGATCAGCGTCGTCGTCTTGCGGTGAAGGGCAGGGAGTTGGGGCACTCAGGATTACGAGAATTGGTGACCATGGTCACTCCCGAGACGATCATGCGATGGCATCGGGAACTCGTCGCCAAGAAGTACGACGGATCAAGGAATCGACGGCCGGGTCGTCCACGGATTATTGATGAAGCCCGATCACTGATTGTGCGAATGGCAACAGATAACGAAAGCTGGGGCTTTACCAGAATCGTTGGCGAACTCTCAAACCTGCAAATATACGTATCTCGGACCTCGGTAAAACGCATTCTTACCGAATTCGGAATCAAACCAGCTCCGGATCGTTTGGAGCACATGCCGTGGTCGAAGTTCCTCAAGACACATTGGGAAGGCCTCGCTGCAGCTGACTTCTTCACCATCGAAGTATGGAGCAGATTCGTGCTCACCCGTTATTTGGTGTTCTTCGTCATTGATCTCTCATCGAGGCGAGTGGTGATCGCAGGAATTATGCCCATTCCAGATGGGCGCTGGATGTCGCAGTTTGCCTGCAATCTCGTCGATGAAGAGGATGGATTCCTCCGTTCTAAGACGCATCTGATCCTTGATCGGGATCCTCTCTACACAGCTCAATTCAGAAGCATCTTGAAGAGCGGGGGTGTCGAGGTCGTTCGTCTTCCGCCGCGGAGTCCGAATCTAAACGCATTCGCCGAACGATTCGTTCTCTCGATCAAGTCGGAATGTCTTAATCGCTTGATTCCACTTGGCGAACGTCATTTTCGCCAGGCGATCAATGAGTACGTCGAGCACTACCATCTTGAACGTACGCACCAGGGATTGGACAACCAACTCATTGATGGAGTGGCAGAAACCCGCGTTGGACCGGTACATCGTCGGGAGCGTCTCGGTGGATTACTCAATTCCTACTATCGGGAAGCGGCTTAAATGGACGGATGAATATTGGTACAGGACGAGCAGCCAAAGACCAGGGGCGGGCCATTCCGGCGGTACGCCCAGAGTCAGCAAGGCGCACCGTTGGGGTGGCAAGCTGCCGGGTTGCCTTGTCCGGCAGCGAGCATTGATTACGGACACGCCCCCCACGCCGCAAGCAGGTCGAGCAGATCGAGGACGTCGACCGTACCGCTGCCGTCGTTATCCTCGGGGCAGGGCACGGAGCAGAGTCCCCATTTGGCGAGTAAATCAAGCAAATCGAGCACCTCGATCCCTCCGCTACCATCGGAATCGGCCGGGCAATGATCCGATTCGTACGCGCCCATATCGAGGTTGAGATTCAACACCCGGGGTGTGTCGTCGAGATCGACTGGAAGCAGTTCAAAGTCATCGCCGTCGCCATCCACATCAGATGTATCCGTGGGTAAATTCATCGCATCGGCTTGATCGATGCATGGCGAACCGACCATCAATCGATAGTTATTGTCCTCGAGTGTAAGCAGATCATCATCCGGACCGTCCACATCGAGAAACATCGGATCGAGATCGATGTTGCCGGAACCTGCACCGGCCCAGCCGCCCTGCACATCGCACGCCCGGAGCGTCGCCACGGAAAAGCCAGTAGAGATCTCATCCGGCGTATTACCCCAAAAGATGCTGTTGTCGATCTCGGTTCCATTCGAGTACAGAGCGATGGCACCGCCATCATCGGAGGTTGAATTCGCAACGAATGTGGATGAGTACACATTTACAATACCCGCATCACACATGATGGCGCCACCATCGACACCGAAGTTGCCTGCAAAGAGACAATTCGCGAAGATCGATGTGCAGGATCCTGTATTGGCGACGGCCCCACCACCATCGCCGCCATTTCCGTTATTGCTCAGAAACCGGCAGTTCCAGAAATCAGGACAGCCTGAATTGTCGATGACGACCGCTCCGCCGCTGCTGTCGGCGGTGTTGCTGATGAAGTCACAACGGACGAATTCGGGGCTTGAGAAGACGCTCCGGATCGCCCCGCCCGTGTTCTGTGCATAATTCTCCTCGAATCGACAGTCAAAGAATCTGGATCCGTTGTCCTTGCTGATATGGACCGCGGCTCCATCACCCGTACAACGATTCCACCGGAAGATGCAGTTCCGGACCAGCGGGCCACCTCCCTGAATGACCATGCCGGCGCCATAATTATTGGGTACGACGGCATCGGCATTGCCACCCTGAATCGTGACGCCGTCAAGTACACCGGCATCAGCGGCAACCACGTGAAACACGTTCTCCTCCATGTTGAGAAATTCTGGAACGTCGTTTTCGAGAAGGTCGCCGCTGAGAATAGTCGGATAAAGGATCACATTGCGATCGTCGGGTGAGGCTTCAGTCAAGCCAGCGAATCCACCTTGAATGCTGACGAATTCAAGCAGGAGAAATGATTCGGCTCGCGATCCCGTTCCTCCCGGCGCCAGTTCCCTCTGATCAGGCCGATAGAAACCTTGGGCGACCCTGATCTCAACACTCGTGAATTCAGGAAACGTTGCGGCATCCGCCAAGGCATCCTGAAGAAATCGATAGGACGTACTCCAGGTCGTACCGTTGCCGGCACCCGGAGCCGTTGCATCAACATAGATGATTGTCTGAGCCGAGGTGGATCGGGGCGAGCCGCCGAACACGATCACGAACATGAAAGTCAGCACAGTACGAGCGCATGAGTCAAATGAACAACGCATGAATCGTTTTACCATTTTGTCTGTCATGGACATGCCCCCCACGCAGCGAGGAGGGTGAGCAGGTCGACAACGTCGACGGTGCCGCTGGAATCGTAATCCTCGGGACATGAGGCAGGGCAGGGCCCCCACGCCGCAAGCAGTGCCAGCAGGTCCTGTACGTCAACCATCCCACTGCCATCCGAATCCGCCGGGCAGGGTATGGTATTCAGAAAAACCCCGAATTGATTGGCTGGCGGCCCTTTGACTGATTCCCGATTGATGCTGACACTTTCGTTGATGGTGATTAGATCCTTTCCATCGATACCATCGACGTTTCCAGCTCGAACCAGCACCGGGTTTTCGCCCTGTGCAACATCGTTCACTTGAGTAAAGACAATCGTATCCATCGCAGACGAATCATTTCGATAGATTCGCACGATGCGACCCGTGCTCGCATTGTTTACGGCTACCACCAGATCGCGATCACCATCTTGATCAACATCGACCAGTTCGATCGAGGTCGGGACGCCTTCGACGGGAAGGTTGATGGCCGGGGCGAATGTGCCGGCACCTGTATTGATGATGATCGAAACATCACCTGAGAGTTCGTTCCGTACGACCAGATCGATGTCCTTGTCGTTGTCCAGATCTTCGGGTTTGATTTCGCTGGGACGTCGGCCAACCGGTATCGCCACCGGACTGAGGACGAACGTTCCTGAGCCGTCGTTGAGCAGCAGCTTGACATCATCGCTCCCGGAACGAGTCACGACCAGCTGTGGGATTCCTCCCTTGGAAAACGGGGTTGCTCGTATTGAACTCGGTGCACTGATGCCTTCTTCATCACCCAACGCCATTACCTGTGCAAGGGTAAAATTCGCAGCTCCATCATTCGTGTAAATGAGAGCATTCGTGAACATTGGCGACTCCCGTGATATGGCCAGATCAATGGTGCCATTCATATCAAAGTCACCGGATGTGATCGAACCGGCTTCGCCGCCGAAGTCTATGGCAATCGTGTTCGGAAGGGGTGTAAAGATTCCCGTTCCATCATTGCTGAGAATCATCACATTGTTGTCATCACGATTGATCACCGCCAGATCGAGTGAACCACCAGGATCGCCATCCAACTGCGCAGCGATAAGTGCAATCGGTGTTTGACCAACTGGAAAGCCACCAATGACGCTCGCTTCGAAACCCGCCCAATTCGCCGCGGGGACGCCCTTATTGATGAAGACAAACACGCTGTTCAGGGAAGGCACCGTCACCGCGAGGTCATCGAACTGATCGTTGTTGAATTTACCCGTCACAGCGTCCGAAGGCAGACCATCGACGCCAAACAGTTGCGGATCTTCAAAACCGATGAGATTCTGGAGATCATCGACTATCAGCGTAATCCCATTCGTGTTGCCCGGATCGACGAACAGCAGTTTGTTTCCGGAAAAACCGGTGGTGAGCAACACGTTGTGCGAGCCGCTCAGGGCCGGCGTGGTCAGAATGTTGAACGAGCTTCCCGCCGGGGGCGAAAAGCCATCGGCGATCCGCGCGATCAGGCCCCCGGCCACGGACGCGGCCCCGGTCACCGTCAATTGATCATGCGCGGATTGGGCGAGATCGACTTCCAGCTTGCCCATGCCATCCTGCGTATACGTGCCATCAACCACCAACTCACCGACCGGGAGGCCGGGCCCGACCACTCCCGCACTGGTGAGATCGCCAAGGATCGTACCTGATCCGCCCAGGGCGCTCTCGACCTGCACGTTGACGCTTCCGGTCAGGAGTGTGCCTCCATCGAGAAACAGATCGCCACCATCACAGACGCAGACCTCGAACGCTTCCGCCCCGGGCAGGTCGATCAGGACATTCCCCGAGACGGAAACATCCGTAGATCCATCGGGAAACTGCCCACTGGGCCAAGTCAGGGCGTCGAACCAGCGTTTAGACGTGGCGGGGTGTTCGAGCTTGATGAATCCACCACTCAAGGGGGGCCACTCCAAAATATTCGTTTCGGGTGGGAAGAGCGTATTCACATGCACGCCATTGATGGAATTTCCCAAACCATCATCGTCGAAGACGTACAGGTTCACGTCATTGAGGATGAGCGTGGAACCCGGATGGATCAGAAGACCATTCTGACCCGCGACCCCGAACAGATAAAGGGCCTCGGGATTGCCTCCCCCCGAGTTGCCATTATCGACACAGTCCTGCAATTGCATGGTCGTGTGTTGACTGGGCTGGCCCACGATGAGTTGGCCAAATCCGAAATTCTCATCATTCAGGATTTGGACTACGAGATCGACGTTTTTTCCCCCGACCTCATACAGCTGTGTGCCGAACCCGCCAAACTGCACGATCGAGGACCCGAGCTGCATTCTCGATTCATCCGTGTCTCCCGTCAGCGTATTGAAGATGTCACCCCCAACTCTCACAAAAGCATTATCCACTGTGGTGAGTGTAATGTTGGCGGCGAGTTGGAGTGATCCATCGACCTGGAGGGTGGCGTCGGCGCTGTTGAGTGCGATGGAGGAGGCCGAGGTCGCGTTGAGGCTCCCCAGGGTGTGCAGGCGACTGCCTGCATCCGTCACTGTGATCGTGGTGGGACGCATCAGCGTCAAATCGCCGAAGAGCAGTTCACATCCATCGGATATATTCCATTGCGTTTTGCCGGCCCCGTTCATCAGCGACAACGAGGTCAGATCGATCAGGGAGGGCGTCGGTCCACTCAACGCCAGGTCCAGTCGATCCCCCCCCCGAACCGGCATGGTCAATGTCTGCAGTCCCGAGAGATCGATCGTCCCGCCGCCCGTCGCCGTGATCGTCTGGACGGTTGTGCCTGCGCAGCATCCGGCGTTGAAGCCCGTGTCCAGAATCGTCAACAACGACAGATCCAGCAGCGAGCCGGGGCCCGACACGTTGAAGATCGTCTTGCTGCCAAAGCCGATTGATGAGTAGGAGACCGGCAGGACGCTCCCGCCGGTCAGGATCGAGCCGCCGCTGATATCGAACCATGCATCCTCGATCACCTCCAGCGAAGGCATGGTCAGCATGGCCCCGTTGGACAGCACCCATCGGCTCTGCCCGCCCGCCCCGTCGATCGTCACCAGTGAGGACAGGTCGATCAACGAGGTTGAATCGGGAAGCACGATGTCCAAGCGGTCCCCCCCCCGAACCGGCATGTTCAATGTCTGCAGTCCCGAGAGATCGATCGTCCCGCCGCCCGTCGCCGTGATCGTCTGGACGGTTTTGCCTGCGCAGCATCCGGCGTTGAAGCCCGGGTCCAGAATCGTCAGCAACGACAGATCCAGCAGCGAGCCGGGGCCCGTGGACGACAGGATCGTCGCACTGTTCCGGCCCGACGTATCCAATGACGGCGCACCGATGGTTACCTGCCCGCCGTTGGACGCCCAGACACGCGCGAGCGTGCCCGAGAAGATCGTTCCCAGGCCGGTGGCGGTGAAGTCGCCGCCGGTGGAATTGATCAGGCCGTCGAGGTCCGCCTGGCTCACCACCGTCAGGCCCGTCGTGCCGGGCAGGATGTTCAACGTGCTGTTGCCCAGCGTCAGCGTCTTGATCTGACCCGATCCCGTCGTCACGTCGAAGTTCACCGTGAATCCGGAGGGGATCGTCACCAGGAAAGAGACGGTACTGATATTGATGGGGACCACCTTGACATCCCAGTTGTTGGCATTGGAATACAAGTTGTTTCCGCCTCCACCCACCCAGATGGCATTGATGATCACCGTCGGTTCGTAACCATGAACGAGTGGACAACCAACGCTTGCGATGAACATCATCAGGACGCTGCGTATGATTCGTCTGAAGGAGGAACGAAACCTTCTATTCTTGTGGTGCCGACTTTTCTTCATACGAGCTCTCCTGGCCTGGAGACACGAAAACAATTCAAGGGCACGCGCCCCACCCGGCAAGCAGGTTGAGTAAATCTACGACATTAACGAATCCATCACAGTCAATATCCGCCGGGCAGGAGCCGGGGCAGGGACCCCAAGCGGCCAGCAAGTCCAGAAGATCATTGACATCGATGAATCCACTCAAATCAACATCCCCAAAACAATGGGCGGCGGCGAGTTGCACGAATCCGCCCCCAGGCCAGTCCAGGACATTCGGATCGCCAAGAGGAGCTGGGAACAAATCGTTGATGCGCATTCCATTGATGGAAGCTCCCAATCCATCATCATCGAAGACGTAGAGGTTGAATTCAGTCAGGATCAAAGTGGAGCCTGAATGGATCTGCAATCCATTGTTGGGTCCCTCGCCAAACAGGTAGAGGGCCTCGGGGTTCATGCCCCCCGAGTTGCCATTGTCGATGTCGCTGATGAGCTGGACCGAGGTTGGAACACCGGGCTGGCCCACGATGAGTTGACCAAATCCGAAGTTTTCGTTGGTCAGAATCTGAACCACGAAGTCGATATCGATTCCACCCACTTCCAGGAACTGATCGCCATTGCCGGTAAACTGCACGATGGCATCGCCAAGCTGGACGAGATTTTCATCCGTCTGAAAGTATGAGAAGCATGATCCGCCTACCTCGACCCTAGCCAGATCCGCGGCAATGAGGTTGATGTTGGCGGCGAGTTGGAGTGATCCATCGACCTGGAGGGTGGCGTCGGCGCTGTTGAGTGCGATGGAGGAGGCCGAGGTCGCGTTGAGGCTCCCCAGGGTGTGCAGGCGACTGC
>JAPULD010000466.1 GCA_027295365.1 Planctomycetota bacterium | reverse complement strand
GCTGTCGGGGCCGAGCAAGTCATCTACATCAAAGTGCTTGAATTCCGGGACCTCGTGGATCGATACAATCCTCAAGTCCAGCCCCAGGCGGTCTGTCACATCCGGGTCATCGATGTCGTCAATCATCTAAGGCTGTTTCCCGATCCCACGACCGATGAACAGGCGTATCCCGTACTGGTGGTCTTGCAGAGCATCACCGCGGAATCGCAACGCTCACGCGCGATGCGGAATCGGGTCGCCGAACTGCTGGCGATGAGGCTGGGCGAGGAAACCGCGAAGCTCTTCTACGAATACAACGCGAGCAAGATCGGGACGAACCTCGACGGTGGTTGATTCGATTTCGCACATCTTGCAGATCGTCGAGCCTTCTTCGCCCGGTGAGGAGTACTGTCTGTTCAAGCACGTGGCGAGCGAGGTCAAGACGACGACTCATGACCTGTTGATCGTCGGTACTTCACGCGATGGGGCCATCGCCAGGGAGTTGGGGATGAAAAACGTTCATCTCCTGCCTCGATCATTGAGTGGAATCTGGCCCCGATCGTATCCAATCAAGAGTTGGATTCAGAAACGTGAAGCAGAATGCGGTCGATTCGATCGAATTCAGGTGTGGTCCGCTGGTGGGCCGGCCAGTAGAGCTTTGGCGTCTCTTCAACGCCCTGTCAGTCACGTTCTTTATGCAATACCCCGCGATCCACACGCGGCCAAAGCGTTCAAGAGAATCATGGCGTGTGAAGGATCGCGACTGATTGCCATCGGGGACTCGGTGGTTCGATCTTTGTCGCAAGCCGATCTGGATCTGGACCGGGTCGAATGCCGGAAGCCGGAAGTTCCGAGCCTATGTCTTGATCAAGATCGCCGAGTCGAAATCCGTCAATCATGGGGGATTGAGGATCAGACGTTAATCATCGGGGCATTGGCGGAGCCAATAACTCAACTGGATGCAATCCTGGCGACCAAGGTGCTGGTTCGATTTCTTACCACCGGGCGTCCGGTAAAAATGATCCTCGCAAATCGGGTCTCAAAGCGAGTCCAGGCCGAGCGATTGATGAATCAACTCGGGCTATCCCGGCAACTGATTTTCGACGATGCGATGTTGCACCCCTGGGAATCGGCAGCCGGACTGGACGTTGCAGTGTGCTTTGGAGGATCGGGCCGCGTGAACCCTTGGCCTGCTCTTTGGGCTCATGCCCATGGAGCCAGGGTCATTGCCGAAGCTGTCCCGCCATTGCGGGATATGCGTGATACGGATTCAAGTATCTCACTGGTCAAGAAAGGTGACGTCAACGACATCTGCCGCATGATTATTCTTGGGGATGAGAATTCGGGCCAACTCATGCGCGAGATGCAGTCGGCGCAATGAAGCGAGATTGAAGACGGAATGCTTTCCGATGAACCGGTGAATTATTGATCTTGATGCCACGAGTCGAGCAGGTCCATTGCTCCATCGTGATAGAAGCTCTTGAGCAGGTCATCGGGCAGCGACATGCCACGAAGTTGCGGCGCATCGAGTTCGCCATGCCTTTGGGGATCCACCATAGCCAGATCTGGATCGGCAATAGGTGATTCACCTGCATAGTCCGTTTCCCACAACGTTCTTAAGGCCCAATATCGACTCGCGTACAAGTCGAAGGCTTCCTCATGACTGGACGCCTTTTTCAGCATCTCGTTGTCTTCATCGCTGTCTTCAAGATGATCGTCGCTGCTGACGATGTCGGAGCCAAACAGAATTCGGCCTTTGTAACGCGTGAGAAATTCAATGATCTGGTCGCGCGGATGTTCGCTGATCTCGCGAACGATCCACTTCGTTGCACTTGCATCGAGGTACAGGTTGTCGTGGCGATCCAGAAGGTCGCCCAGGAAAATCAGGTCCTCTGGCCAGCCACCGAAGTGGGCGCCGATCCACGGTTGCTTGAATCGGTCCAGCACCATCTCAAATGCTTCGTATTGCTTTCGCTTCGTGCCGTATTTTGACGAGTCGGTGTACTTGGTCTTGAACCACGTATCGGGATCCGCAATGTGGGCCATGAAACACATGCCCAAGTCTGCCGCGACCTCCATGGCTTCGAGACGATGGGGGGCATCGAGGGCCATGAAGTCCGGATCACCGAATTCCTCGGCGTAATCCCGGGCCCGGGGCGCAGCCCAGAATTTGCAGATTCGGGTACCAAGATCATAAAACGATCGGATGCTTTCGATGAAGCCATACCCCATCGCGTGTTTCTTGTCTTCCGCTCGCCAATCGGGCACCGCGATGAATCGGATCCGATCGCCCATGACCTCACGGACGGCCTCCACTTGATGCAGGGGGGTCATCGAATAGGTCAGGCCGATGCCATACAGCTCGGCTGCCTTGCGATAAATTTTCGAGGCCTCACGCCCTCCGACGTGGGAATGCACATCGATAATCTGGTAGGGAAGCCTGGAAAACCGCGCCGCCTCGGCCTCGAAATCGAGGCAGAAGCGATTTGCCGGGGTCGCATCGGGACACAGGGAATACTTGTCTTGCAGGGTTGGTCCTGACATGGACGCATCCTAGCCGCTAAAACTTGAGCATGGATCCCGAGAAGGGCAATTTGCGAGTGTGTCTGGCCCACGATTGGCTCGTTGGCTTACGAGGCGGTGAATGGGTGCTTGATCGCCTCGCTTGTCTCTATGGCCCGACTACGCTGTACACCCTGGTGAATGATGGACGGTTTTTAACGGATGCAATTGCGGATTGCGAGGTGCTCACGTCACCTCTGCAGCGTTTTCCCAAGGCATCGGGTCGTTGGCGTCGAGCCTATCTGCCTCTGATGCCTTGGGCGGTGGGGCGGTTGAAGGTGAAGCCCTGTGATCTCTTGGTCTCGACCAGTTCGGCCGTCATGAAATCCATTCGTCCACCCGATGGGGCCAAACATATTTGCTACTGCCATAGCCCGGCTCGGTATGTGTGGGATCAGATGGACGATTACACCCAGGGCTCGGGAGGGATGTTCCGTTCCTTGGGACTGCGTCTGGTTCGAACCCCCTTGCAGCGATGGGATCGAAAGACGGCGTCTCGCGTCGATCGTTTCCTCGCCAATTCATCGCATACGGCACGGCGCATCAAGGCCTGCTATGGACGAGAGGCGGTGGTGGTCCATCCCCCGGTGAGGACCCGACGCTTCACGATCGAGAGGAGCATCGAGCGAGAGGATTTCTATCTCGTGGTGGCGGCGTTGGAACCCTACAAACGCACGGAGCTTGCCCTTGAAGCGGCGAGGAAGATGGGATTCAAACTGACAATTGCGGGAGGAGGCACGCAATTTGATCGATTGAAGTTGATCGCACCCTCCAATGTCACCTTGTCGGGACGAGTCAGCGAGGACGAGTTACTTTCGCTGTACCGTCGAGCCAAGGCGCTGATATTTCCTCAGACTGAAGACTTTGGCATCGTCCCCGTCGAGGCCCAGGCGACGGGGTGTCCCGTCATCGCCTTCAAGAAAGGCGGGGCGACGGAAACGATCACCGACGCAACGGGGGTGTTCTTCGATCAGCCTGAGATCGATGGGTTAATCGAAGCGATCGGGATATTCGAGGCCAGATCGAAAGGCGAAGAATTTACGGTCGAAGCATGCCGGGACAATGCGCAGCGATTCGCCGAAGCAGTCTTTGATGACGCGATTCGGCGCGAAGTTGACATTGTGATGTCGAAAAAGTGAGGCGTCAGGCGGAGAAGCCATTCGTCCCGTAGTAGATCGCGGGGGCCGTATGGTGCAATACCTCGGCGTGGTGGACGAGCCCGACATAGAGCCTGAACTCCGATTCGAATTCGAGGTGGCTGACCAACTCGCAATCGAGATAGCTCATGGCCCGTTTGACGATGGGGGAGCCGCTGGGGGCGGTGTCCACGGCCATGCTTTCAAATGGGTCGTCGCTGCGTTCCGGAACCTGGGCGAACTTTCTTTGCAGCAGCACATCGTCGGCGCTGATCTGGCACAAAGCGAAGCAGCGACTGTCCCGAATCAGCGGCTCGACCGGCAAGCCCTTGGGCATGGCGATCGTGATCATGTTGGGGCGATCCGAGCAGCGTTGGACCCACCTGGAAAGGACACCGCTTCGCCGACCATCATGGGCGGCGGTCACGAGGAACATCCCACTGGGGATCTGTTCCACGGATTGAGCTACTGAATTGGTGGGATCCATAATTGCCTCTCAGAGCACCGGGGAAGGGAATCGCACATGAGTCCCATTTATGCCGGCATTCATCCTGCACTGTCATCATCGACTTTGAAAAGACGAGGAATCACTACTGATGTCCCGAAGAACTTCCATGTGTATGGATTATTCGCACTGTCGGGGGGTTGCGGTTCACCCCAAATGAGGTGAATTACGAGACTTAGGGGCAAGGCCCGGTAATGGGGGACATGTGGGTGGGGAGAAAAAAGAGAAAAGAGACAGAAGAGTGTTGCAGCGTGGGGCATTGTGGGGTACTTTCCCCCTATCTTCAGACGAGGTAGCAATGCGTGCTGTTTACAGGCGAATACGAGCACACAATCGACACCAAGCTCAGACTGGCCATCCCTTCAGAACTCCGGGCTCGGCTCGAGGGGTCCGACCACACCAACGTTTTCTATCTTGTCCCGGGGCCCAACGGAGCCCTCTGGCTATGGCCCGAAAAGACGTTCGAGCTGATGGCCAGTGCGTCCAAGCCATCTTTGTTGCCGGCCGAGGAGATGATGGAATTCGAGGAACTGCTGTTCAGTCAGGCTCGTCGTCTCGAAATGGACAAGACGGGAAGGGTGAGGCTTCCCGAGCGGATGCGTCGCGAGGCTCAACTTGGCGATGCGGTGGCCATTCTGGGGGTTCGGGATCATCTGGAATTGCGAGATGCGGAGGCGTGGGAACAGCGTCGTCGTCAAAAGTTGGACAAGCAGGTCGAGATCATGCTCAAAGCTCGTCGAGCGCTAGAGGAGCAGCAGTCCTCGACGAATCAAGATCAATCATGAGTCGGACGCGATTCATGCAGAGAGACTATTCGAAGCAAGGCGATAGACACGGATGTCGTCACCAGGACTTCGAGAGGGGCCACCGGGCAAGGACGCCCGGGTCGCGAAGACTGTATCTTCATTGGATCAAGGACGATCCTCTGGGGGATAGTCGGGACATGTTGGCGATCTCTGGTGCCGCCATGGCTGGCGTCATTGGAAGCGATCAGCATGAAGTGACATACGCTCCTTTGAATCTCGGGCCAAGGATGGCCCGAAGCGTGATGCCGGGACGCTGACGACACGGATCGTCGTCATCGCACAGGCAGTGCGAGGCTTTCGCCGGCAGGTGAAAGCCCACATTCATCGAACATCTCCGGCCATGCAAGGCCGGAGATTTTTTATTTCACGATGCAAGACATGCGTCGCGACGATGAACCGCTTAGAAATTGTGGATTGTTTGGGGAAGAAGATTCAGAGATCAGGAACCGGAACCACCGTGGGCGGGTCGAATCGACCCGACCACGGACGGCTTGGTTTCCAGAATCTGATCGGCGACCTCGCGACGATGCACTTCGATCTCGCGTGGAAACGAGAACGCCAGCCGCACCCGATCGCCTTTGATTGAGGCGATTCGCACGACGCCCAATGGATTGGACGGGTCTCCGATGACAACTTCTTCCCCCTCGCGACGTGTGATTACCAACATTCAAGGACCTCCTGCCCTTGTCAATTCGCGCGTACATGCGCAACCCACCAAGCCGTACCCTACCGAAAAGTATCGCGGTCACCAAGAGGAATCGAGTGATTTTCTCGGACGCCCAAAGACCCGGCTCCCTCTCGTGGAGGGTCTTTATCCACGATTCAGGTGTATGGGCGTATCTAATTGACTGCCTTGACGGCAGTTACGCCAGGAACTCGTTCCTTGAGGTTTCGCTCGATCCCCGATTGCAGCGTGATGATGGAGGAAGGGCAGCCGACACAGGCCCCGTGGAACCGTATGAGGACATTGCCCTCGGCATCGACATCCACCAGCTCGAGATCGCCCCCATCAGATTGCACCGCCGGTCGGATCAGGTCCAGGACGTACTGGACTTTCTCCTTCAGCGTGGTCGGTTCCTGCGTTGGTTGTGACCCGGGGCTCTCGGGCATCATCATCTCCTGATCCATCTGATCGTAGGGTCTTACCTTTGCAACGACCAGCTTTCACTGATGTGTACACTACCCGCCATGATCCGACCAGACTTCGGCAGAATGCCCAGAATGATGATCCTGGCGATACTTGTGGCATGCGTCCCCATGGGCTGCCAAAGCACGCTGACCATCGAAGATCCCATCGCCACGCTTCATGCCCCTGGACAGAGCCCCAGGTTCTACAAAGAGGCGATGAGGCAGCTCGATGTTGATCCCACCAATGATGCCTATCTCAAGGTCCTCAAGCGGATCATGTGGTATCCGGGATTCACCGTCGATATGAGGCAGTCCGCCTTCGATCGCCTTGTCGAGCACGACCTGGATGGACTGAAGGTCACAATTCGTCGCTATCTGCCTCGGTTGACGGCGTGGCTCTGGCTCAATCGGCTTTGTGACAACATCGCCCAGTATGAATGGATCGATCTGACCCCGGCTCTGGTGAGCAGTTGGGCGCGTCCATCCATGTCGGTCGATCACGAATCGGAGCGACCCGAATCGCGGGCCCTTACGAAAATGTATGGTGCGGACAAGCTGCCCGACGTCGTCTTCGATCTCTTTGTCGAATCTCGCCGGGTGTCCGATCAAGGCTTGCGCACTCGATGCTGGGTCTTGCTGCATCGCCTGGGGTATCGTGATCGCTTGGTGGCGTTTGTGGAGGCGGGGGAGTTTGTAGAAGATGACTTCTTCTTGCAAGACCTGCATACCGCTGCCATCGAGATGGGCATCGTGCCTCGCAATCGGGAAGAGATTCTCTGGATCCGGAAATTGTGCAAGCCCGAGTACGCTGAGTTTCGTTCGACGTGTCGGCAAGCCATCGAAGCGACGAATGTCCATCGGCGCGAGGATCTTGAATTGCGAGACCTGCCGA
>JAPULD010000465.1 GCA_027295365.1 Planctomycetota bacterium | reverse complement strand
GTGCGATCTCAGCGGTCTCGATGGGCTCGTTCTGCAGCATTGCATATTTTGCTTCCAGCTCGTCCAGTCGCAACTCCGCTGCTTTTTTCCGGGGCTTGGGAAGTGGCGATTTCACTTGTCGAGGCGTCTGGATCCGCTCCGGATCGGGCTGCATCACGATTTCCGCCGGCTGATTGCTCGTGACGGATGTTTGACTGTTCGTATCGCTCCGAGCTGCTTGAGGATTGGTCGCCGGTTTTGTGATCGGATCGACTGGCGTCGTATCCCGGGCCAGAACTCGTGCCGCGGGGGTTGGCGAGTCCTCGATCGGCTTGGGCTTGTTGTTGGCGATCGCTTGATTCGTATTCTTGGCAACCGGAGCAATCCCGGTCAGCTGTTGTGTCCATTTCGCTCGTTCATGAGCGGTGGCGGGGCGCAAATGCTGCTTTTTGATCCAGACGGTGGCCGTCTTGGGCAGAACAATCTTGTGCAGGGTTTCGCCTCGCTGGGTTTTCCCTGACTCAAGAATCTCGATCGTCTGATTGGCTTCGAGACGGGCGATCATCTTCCAGCTCTCGCCTGGCTTGACCTTGGGATTGGGGGCGATGACATCCACGCGATCCAAGGTGCGGGCTGATTTGCCGTCCGCCGAGATTTCCAGGCGATTGGCCATCCGATCGGGATACTTGATGAGGCCATGAAACCGATCGAAGACCGGTCCGATGGTCACGACCTGGGCCCATTCATACTTTTCGGCTATGACACGGACCATTTCACCCTGCTTGGCTTTGCCAATGGGGTAGTGCCCATCCGAATTGCCCGAGCGGATGTAGACCTCTTTTTCCGTGATCACCGCGATGGAAAGCTTTCCGGAATCGGTTTGCGCGGTCACGGAAGAAACGAGTCCCATGAAAGAGACGATCAATGCGGGCAACGCCCAACGCAGTTTCATTTGTAGTTCCTTACCTGTCATCGTGTGTACCTCCATGTCACAGCGCAATGGCTCCGAAGGCTTCTCGGATAAACGACCATTTTCGGAACAAGAACGAATGTGACAAGGCATTTGGCTCGTAACGAGCTTGGCGGCAACGAATTGAGTGTGTACCCTGCACGACATGGCAAGAATCACGTTTTTTATCCTTTGTGTCGTGTGGATATGCTGTTCTCAGGTCGGTTGTGAAACACCCCTGAAGCCCATTGAAGCCGATGAACTACTCCAACAAAGCATGAAATCCGCGATCGATCGGGAACTCGAACCACTTCCTGATGAATCCGAAAAGCGCATCACGACCCAACCTCCGGCCCTGGTCGAACAGGAACTGGCCGAGCGGCGCGAGGAACTTGATGCCATCGGGCCCGACACCGATCGGGAGGACATCGTCTACGACGTGGGCCACGATCTGCTGGGTCGTGAGCAGGAAGTGGACGAGATCAATCTCCACGACGTGATCCTTTCCGCCGTCGAACGAAACCTCTTCATCCAGGCTTCGAGTCTCCAGCCTTCGATTTCAGCCCAGGAAGTCACGTTCGCTGAGGCAGCCTTTGACGCGTTGCTGTTCGCGAATGCCGACTTCGAGAAGCTTGATCAACCCGAAGTCCAACCCGTCCTGGCCGGGACCGGGGCGATCGGTACCGGATTCAACAACAGCGAGCGGTACCGGTTCGAGACGGGGCTGCGGAAACGCACCACGCTGGGCACGACGTTCGAGATCTCGACGGATCTGACGAGATCCCAGAATCACACCTCTGGGATTACCCTCTCTCCCGATCCGGCGTATTTGTCCACCGTGCGACTTGGGCTGACGCAGCCCCTGATGCGAGGCTTCGGGAAAGACGTCAACACCGCCTCGATCCGGCTGTCGGAGAACGCCCAGCAGGAGGACATCGAGCAGCTACGACTCGACTTGTTGGAGATTGTGGCCGACACGGAGGAGGCCTATTGGAATCTCGTGTTCGCGTGGCACGACATTGCCATTCAGCAATGGCTCGTGATGGTGGGCGAGGATGTTCGTGATATTCTTGATCGCCGGCGAGACTTCGACACCAAACCGGCCCAGTATGCCGACGCAGTGGCGACTGTCGAGCAGCGCAAAGGTGATGTCATCGCCGCAAGGCGTCGCTTGAGGAGGGCTTCGGATCTTCTCAAGACGCTGATCAACGATCCCAAGAACACCATCGGTTCGGAAGTGCTTCTGAAGCCTTCCGATTCGCTCATTGAAACGCCTCTGGAGTACAGCCTGCGTGATTCGATCGTGACCGCCATCGGCAATCGACCTGAGATCAAGCAATCCGCGTTGGCGATCAGCGATGCCCAGATCCGTCAGAATGTGGCCGACAATTTGAGGCTGCCCCAGTTGAATCTCCTGGCCCAAGTTGCCTATCTCGGTCTCGATAACGATGCGGGCAATTCCTACGAAGATCTCAACAATGGTGATTTCATTGATTACGTCCTCGGGTTGAGCTTTGAATACCCCTTGGGAAACCGTGCCGCGGAATCGGATTACCAGAGGGCGCGTCTCCAGCGCACTCAGGCCCTGGTGAACTACTGGAACACGGTCCAATTCGTCGTGCTCGACGTGAAGTCCACGCTTCGCGATGTGATCACGACGTATGAATTGATCCAGGCCCGTCGTTCGTTCCGCGTGGCCCAGGCCGAAAACCTGCGCACCTTGCTGGTCGAGGAAGAGACGCTGGCGAGTCTGACCCCTGAGTTTCTCAACCTCAAGTTCCAGCGTCAGGAGGGTCTGGCGATCGCCAGAGCCCAGGAACTGCAAGCCATGGTGAATTTCGATTCCTCCGTGGCGAATCTCTATCGGGCGATGGGAATCGGGCTGAAGATGAAGCAGATCGTCTTCGAGATCCCCGATCCGATGGCCGACCCCGATGACCTTAGGCCTCGATAGGACTCCCGCATGCCTCGCATCGTCCAGGCTGATCGGCAGGGGATCGAGAAGGCCGTGGCAATTCTGCGCGCCGATGGTGTTGTCGCGTTTCCGACTGAGACGGTGTATGGACTTGGGGCGGACACATTCAATGTCCAGTCTGTCGAGCAGGTCTACTTACTCAAGGGGCGTCCCGATGACAATCCGTTGATCGCCCATGTGAGCGATGTGTCCACTGCGAAAAGCCTTGTCGAAACATGGGACGAGTGGGCTCAGCTTCTGGCCCAACGATTCTGGCCCGGGCCATTGACCATGGTTTTGCCCAAGGCCGCCATCGTGCCGGCCCAGGCGACGGCAGGCCTCGAGACGATCGCCCTGAGATGTCCCGACCATCCCGTGGCCCTTGAGCTGCTCAGGGCATTCGGGGGCGCGCTTTCCGCTCCTTCGGCAAATCGGTCGGGTCGGATTTCTTCCACGACAGCGTCGCATGTCGCCGCGGATTTCGCACGAGTTGAAGATCTCCTGATTCTCGATGGTGGTTCATGCGACGTGGGGGTCGAGTCAACGGTGCTCGATCTCACTTCCTCCATGGCCACCATCTTGCGTCCAGGTCGGGTTGGTCTTGCCGAATTGCAAGACGTGATCGGCGAAGTGAAAAGCCCACAAATCGAATCCCAGGCTTCCAGTCCCGGGACATCGTTGGCGCATTATGCCCCAAGCACCACGACGTATCTGGTCGAGTCGAATCGACTGGCTTCGAAGCTGGAGTCGATGACGGACTCCGTGGTGGTGCTTTGCTTTGATGCGACTTCAATCCATCCCCCGCGCATCGCCATTCCCATGCCCCGGGATGCCGAGGCCTACGCCCAGACGTTGTACGATGCGTTACGAGAGGCCGACGCCAAAGGCGGCGAGGCGATCGTGATCGAGCAACCCAGCGAGACGAGTGGCCTGTGGAGCGCAATACAGGATCGCCTGAAGCGAGCGAGTTGCGACTCCTGAACACGGCATGAACCAGCCTTCTCAATGCCCTGGGGGAATCGTGTAGATCACCACGTCGGCTCGATCCTGGTCCTCATCGCGCAATGCGTTGACGTTTTCCCGCTGCATGCTGATGGTGAGGATCTTCACCCCCGGGGTCCGGCGTCGCAATTCCAGAACTGTGCCGCCCTCGAAGTCGCTGTGAAACTGGCCCACCAGGTGGATGACTTTTGTGGGGCTTCCCGCCAACGCCTTTGCGATCGAGTCGGCCATGGTGGCGTCGTACATCATCTGGGCATTGAAACTGCGGCGAACCATCTCGTCGTCGAAGTCCATGTGAGCCGCATCGTCATCGGATTCATCTTCATCCGACTCGGAAGCCTCACCTTCAGGGCGGCCAGTCATCACTTCCCAGAAGCGTTCCCGATAACCACCCGAGGGGGGGACATCGGCCTTCTCCACCAAGGTGCGTTGGGCCGGGGTCATCGTGTCGAAATCGTCATAGCCTTCGGATGTGACAAGCTTGGAGTATCGCGCCCAGGGTGCGTTGGCGGCGACGAGACTCCCACCCCCGGATTTCGCCGCGTCGATGATCGGCTGGTAATTGCCCTCCCAATCGGGCCACCCCGGCTTCATGATTCGATCCTCGAACTCCCGCTTCTTGATCTCACCTGAAAGATAGTCCATGGCCAGCTTCCGCCACTTGGTCGAGGCGGTCTGCTCGATGAACGCCTCGCGATCGATGTAGTTGGCGAAGTAATCGTCGGCGATGTGCTGTTCGGATCGATCGAGCATTTCCATCGAGAGCGCGACATTTTCAAAGCGAGCCATCGCGTCCACCACCAGCGCGAGTTGAACCTGGTGCCCATTGGCATCGTCGTGCAGTTCGCCCACGATGATCACATCGGCCTCATTGGCAGCTTCCAGCAGTTGCGACCAGGTCATCGGTTCGGTCGAACGCCCATCGAACAGCAACAAGGATTCACGAGGTTCGATGCGTGTGGCAAGCT
>JAPULD010000464.1 GCA_027295365.1 Planctomycetota bacterium | reverse complement strand
TAAATGGCGATTTTCCGGTCGCAATCAAACCAAATCAAGAGTTGGCTAGGATTTCATCCGCCAAGGCGGAGGCGTCCTCTTGGCTCACCTCGCCTGACGCGGAATCGCTCGGACTCTCCATCGAATCAGTCTCAGCTTCGGAAGCCCCTTCTGAATCACCCGAATCATTGATATCACGACCCAAAGCCTCGATTCTTTGCTTGAGGTCACCCACAAAGGTCACTCGGACCCCGAAGTTTTCGCCTACCTTGACGGCGGTCCCCATGGCGATGGGCTGGTTGTTGATATGGATTTCCAACTCATCCTTGAGGGTCGTCGGCAATTCGAGAATCGCCCCGGGCGATAGGTGACGCACTTCATCGACATTCAGCGAGTGCTGGGCAATCAGAACGATCACCGGCACTTCGATCTTCATCAATGACTGAATATCAGTGGACATGACCCTGCTTATCGGCCAAACCATCAGGGGTGGATGAGACCCATCTCAGGGTCTGGGCAATTGAAAATCCATGACCATCGCTGGTAACGCTGAAAGTACACGCTCCAATGAACCCCTACGAACTCGGGATCAACATCTCAAGCACGGCCATTCGTACCGCGACCCCATTGGTCACCTGTTGCAAAATCACGCTTCGCGAAGCATCGTCGGCGACCTCACTGTCAATTTCCAAACCCCGGTTCATGGGACCCGGATGCATCACGATGGTTTCAGGCTTGAGCCTGGATGCTCGCTTCTTGGAAAGGCCATACAGCTCGCGATAATCCTCCGGAATATTCCCGCCGGCTTGCCGCTCGAGTTGAACCCTGAGCATCATCACCACGTCGGCGTCCTCGAGGGCTACGTCGAAATCATGATCCACGATCACCGAGCCAGGCCCTTGGGCGATCGATTCGAATGACTTTGAAACCAGGGTGGGTGGACCGATGAGCCTTACATGTGCGCCGATGGTGGTCAAGGCATGCACATTCGACCGGGCAACCCGACTGTTGGCGATGTCACCCACGATGACGACAGTCCGAGTCGACATATCCCCCAGATGCTGGCGCATGGTCAGCAAGTCCAACAGCCCCTGGGTCGGGTGCTCATGCCGGCCATCCCCGGCGTTGATGACGGGAGCCTGCACCGATTGGGCCACCAGATGAGCGGCACCGGAAGGCTTGGCCCTCATGACAATCGCATCGACCCCCATGGCTTCAACTGTATGTGCAGTGTCGACGATCGTTTCGCCCTTGCTCACGCTGGAGCCGGTGGTGGACAGATCAACCACTTCGGCCCCCAACCGGCGGGCCGCGATCGCGAAGCTGCATCGGGTGCGGGTGGAATCCTCGAAAAACAGGTTGGCGACCAGTTTCCCGTCCAGCGTCTTGAGAGCCGGCTCCTTGCGTTTGACCACGTCGAGATGCGTCTGGGCGAGATCGATCAACTCGATCAATTCATCGCGCGTCAGGCCTTCGAGCTGAAGCAGGTTTTTGCGATCCCAGGCGGTCACGAGCATGTCGCCCATGATACCCCTGGATTCAGGTCGAGGCGATCTATCCGATCGTGGACGGATTCAATCCCAGTTCTGCAGGAGCGTGAGGAGATCGTCGATGGCCACGACGCCATCCCGATCCGCATCGGCGAAACATGCGGAGCAAGCGCCCCATTGGGCCAGCAGGTCAAGCAGGTCGTTGACGTCGACGATCCCGTTTCCATCGACATCACCGGGCGTATCACAATCATCGAGTATCCGATTGAAATTGAGATCCTTCATCCAATCCTGGTCGATCTCGCAATGGTCGGCAAAGCCGTTGGCATCGCAGTCGAGCGGGGGCAGGCGGTCGAAGATGAAGGCTCGCCCTCCCCACGCAACCTGGGGAACGAGCCCCGGCGAGCCGACGGCCAAGGCATTGTCGGCCAGCGCCATCGAGCGGCCGAACCGCTCGCTGGATTCATTCACGTCCGCCTCGATCGTCTCACGATGAGACCAGGCCCCGTCGATTGCATTCCGCTCGTAGAGCAGGATCACTTTGTCACCCCCGGTGTTTAAACCTCCGAAGACGAGTCGGTCATCTTGCAGATCACTGCCGGCAAATGAATTTATTGTGAAATCCCCAGGTGGCACGATTGCTTGCTTCAGACTCCATTCATTCTCTGTGTATTCATACTCTTGCAAGTAAGAATATCCCGGTTTGATCACCAGCAAGTTTTCCTGAAGGTGAAAATGAAAATCAAGGAGAATCTCAAACTCAATTCGGGTTTCAAGAGTCCAGGCCCCCCCGACCAGTCGATACACAAAAGTTTCACTGGGTCTTGTCTCGAGTCCGGTCACTCCGATGGGATAGGGCGTGCCCGTGACCAGAACATCACCTTCGATGGCGACCTGATCACCGAAGGATTGCAATCCTTCCAGTTCGCTGCGAGGGACGGACAGAATGGCCTCGACTTCCCACACATCACTTTGCCTCTTGTAGATCACGAGGGCATTACCCGAAATATTCGTACCCACCACCATCCTTGTCTCGGACAGATCGATCGACGCTCCGAACCCTCGAATGTCAGGATGCACCGGCGCCAGCAACTTGCCCTCAAACGTCCAATTCGATCGATCGGCATCGGCACGATAAAGATAGACCGCCCCGTAGGCCTCCTCTCCGACTCCGCCGTTCCATGGCACACCCAGAACCAGCAATCCGTCCCTCAGGGCGATCGAAGAGAAAAACGTGTTGGGGGGCGCGACAATCGTCTGCACCAATTCCCAACTTTCGCTGAGCCGCTTGTAGATGAACGCGAACCCGGCTTCCCGCGATTCCGAATCGGGACGATAAATCTGTGCCAACACAATGGCGTTCCTCTGGTCGATGGCGATTTTCTCGCCGAATTTCGCCAAGGGGATGCCCGATTCATCCTCGAACTGCCCTCGCTCGAACCACTCGGGCTCGACGCACGACACACCGGTCGAGACGGATTTCTTCTTGTTCAATTGTGGAAGGGGCGTCTGCCCCCACCCCACGTTCTCCGGAGCGCAGACGACAACGACAACCGCCAATAGCTTCATGTGCCAACGCATGGATTGTCCCTTCAGCAAGTACCCTCATGACATATCAGCATGGCCCCTCGTTTTCAATTCTCGCCATGCTCGTAATCAAATTATACATCCCATCAATTCGTTGCAAAGAAGATATTGAGGCGATTTGTCTTGTTCGAGGACGGATTCAACCCCAGTTCTGCAGGAGCGTGAGAAGATCGTCGATGGCCACCACGCCATCCCGATCCGCATCGGCGAAACATGCGAAGCAAGCGCCCCATTGGGCCAGCAGGTCGAGCAGGT
>JAPULD010000463.1 GCA_027295365.1 Planctomycetota bacterium | reverse complement strand
TGGAACCCAGAACCGCATCGATGAGTCGCTTGGTGGTGGTCTTGCCCACGGTTCCCGTGATTCCGATGACCTTGGTCAGCGTCAGCGATTGTCGATACGCCTTGGCGAGCCGAGCGAGAGCTTTCCGGCTGTCGTCCACCTTCATCACCCCCACCGACTCGGGCAATTCATGAGCTTCAAGATCACGCTCGACGAGCAGCACTCGCGCCCCGGATTGCGTCGCCAGTTCAAGAAAATCATGGCTGTCGTGGCGTTCGCCCTTGAGGGCCAGGAATATCTTATTCGTCAGATCCTCACGAGTGTCGATGGAAACCCCCCACAATGCATCATCGGTGAGGGGTCTTTGCAACCATCGCCCCATTGTCACCCGCCTCAAATTGTCAAGGGTCAGGAAGCTCATGAGGGGCTCGCCCCCTTGTGGGACTCTTGCAAGGCCTGAGCCGCCACTTCGCGATCGTCGAAGTGATGCACTTGCCGATCGATGAGTTGATAATCCTCGTGCCCCTTGCCCGCGATGAGCACCACGTCGCCCGAGTGGGCCAAGGCCACGGCTCGGTGGATCGCCTCCGCCCGATCGACCATCGTCTCGACGTGCCCCTCCATGGATTCAGGCACGCCAGTCATGATCTCGTCGATGATCGCCTGGGGATCTTCCGTCCGAGGATTATCCGAGGTGATGATCACGATATCGCTGGAGCGACAAGCCACCTTCGCCATCCGGGGTCGCTTGGTTCGATCACGATCCCCCCCACAGCCGAACACCGTGATGAGCTGATTCCCTTCCTTCATGATTGGCTTGAGAGCCTCAAGCACATTTTCTAGGGCATCGTCGGTGTGGGCATAATCAACCAGGAGCATGATCTCATGCCGGCCCGGCTCGACGGGTTCGAGTCGCCCGGGTGGAGCGGTGCACTGGATGAGCCCCTTCACGATGGACTGCGTCTCGACCCCCAACTGGTGACACACCGCCGCGGCCTGCAAGGCGTTGCTTACATTGAACGTCCCGATCAACGGCAGCTTCAGTTGTACTTCCTCGTCCAACCCCTTGAGGATCACATCAATACCCTCGATGCTTTGCGCGCCGATGGAGGCGAAATAGTCCGCCGCCTCATCATGCACACTCGTCGTCATGACTTCACACGAGCAGGCCTCGAACATGGCCCTGGAAGCCGGGTCATCGATATTGATGATTGCCTTTTTTTCGTCGGCCAATTGCCGAAAGAGCGTCTGCTTGGCCTGGAGGTACGCCTGAGGCGTGCCGTGATAGTCCATGTGATCGCCCGTGAGGTTCGTAAACACGCCCACGTCGAACGCCAGGGCGGCGGTACGACGTTGATCCATCGCATGGCTGGAAGCTTCCATGACGCAGGCCTTGCAGCCGTTCTCGATCATGCGTTCAAGAATCTCGCTCAACTCCAGGGGAGGGGGCGTCGTCAGCCGGGTGGGTGTGATCGTGGCCCCATCGTCGGTCTGGATCGTTCCCAACTGGCCACAGTGAATGCCAGAGGCATTGAGTATCTGATGCACGATGTGCGCCGTGGTGGTCTTGCCATTGGTCCCGGTGATGCCGACGAGTTTGAGTCGTCGGGAGGGGTGTCCGTGAAAACGCTCGGCCAGCATCGCGGTGGCGAGAGGCACATCCTTGGTCAGCAGCCCGACGCTATTGTCGGGAAGAGCCCCCTTGTCATCGCTCAGGATGCAGGATGCTCCCTTTGACACCGCCTCGCTGATGAATTGTCGGCCATCATAGTGGCCCCCCGATCGAGCGATGAACAGATCGCCGGGGTTCGCAAGGCGCGAATCCTCGACGATGTTTGTGATGATGATGTCATCCGTACCGTGGCTCAATTCCACGGGCAGATCATTGATCAGGTCGGCGAGTTTCATGTTCGATTCGTTTCCATCCACGTGCTACTCAAGGCACTTCGGGATTGTGAACGATCCGAGCCCAGAAATGAAGCGATCAGGGCAGAATCAACATGGCATCCCCATAACTGTAGAACCGATAGCCTTGCTGAATCGCCTCGTGATACAGCTCTTTGAGTCGATTCAAGCCCACCAACGCCCCCACCAGGGCCAACAGCGTCGATCGAGGCAAATGGAAGTTTGTCAACAACCCATCGACAAATCGAAAGTCATAGGGGGGCATGATGAGCAGATCCGTCTCGCCTTGGATAGCCGAAACGGGATCGAACGATTCAGGCAGCGACTCGAGCGTCCTCACGCTCGTGGTGCCGATGGCGATCAATGCGCCGGTTGATTCACGCTGCTCGCGTCGCTCTGCAAAGGCGGTGAGTCGCTGCAAGGTTGAGACACCCACTTCGTATCGCTCCCAATGCATCTCATGCTCTTCGAGCGTCGGCGCGGTGACTGGCTTGAAGGTTCCCGGCCCCACGTGCAGCGTCACGCTCGTCCGGGCAATCCCCTTGGCATCGAGCTTCGCCAGGAGTTCGGGGGTGAAATGCAGACCCGCAGTCGGAGCCGCCACGGAGTGCCGCCTCGAAAAATCCGCATAGACCGTCTGGTACCACGATCGATCCAAGGCGTCATCACCCTTCTGCTCCCCCCTGGCTCTGATGATGTAGGGAGGCAAGGGTGTGCGCCCGATACGCTCCAGCACGTCCAGAGCGGATGCGTCCTCATGTAGCTTCACGATCCACTGGGCCCCCTCTCGCTCGATCAATTCAATCACCGTCTGGGTCGAGGATTCATCGCCCAACGCAATCTTGATCCCCTCGCGCAACTTGCCATTGCTCTTGAGCATCATCCTCCAACGACCTTGCTCAAGCTCATCGAGAAAGAGTCCTTCGATCCGCCCTCCCGATTCCAGCCGCGTCCCCAACACCCGGGCCGGAACCACGGACGTGTCGTTCATGACCAGCAGATCATCGCGGCTCAGGTACTCAGGCAGATCACAGACTCTTCGATGCTCGATCGTGTCGGCCTCTCGCCTCAGCACCATCATCCTCGCTTGATCGCGAGGTTGCTCGGGACTGGTGGCGATCAAGCCCTCGGGCAAGTCGTAATCGAGATCTTCGGTTCGCAACGTCACGGATGTCATGCGTTCATTTCCATGAATCAGAAGATGCCTGAGGGCATCATCCCGACAAACCGGAATTCATGCGGCTTATCCGGAATTCCAGCGGAGTCCTGATCGTAGGCCTCAGGGCACTTCCTTATCGGCGATGCCCAATCACCCCATCAAACCAGGAAACCCGGAGCGCAGAATGCACCTGATCTTCCATGGCTATCGAAGATCGACTCAGCTCCATAACGACCCATCCCGTCACCAGAATCATCGAGGTCTCCCAGCAAAGCCTCGACCGGGCGATGCGGCATCGTGAATCCTCCGAAATCGCCCATCAGCATCACGCCTCGCATGTGAATCACACCCGACGACTCCATCGACAGGATGAAGTCCAGGCCAATCGCCAGGTCAATGACTTGAGCCGGGAGAATGCCTGGCTGAAGCGGGTCATCAATGATCTGCTTGCATCACGCATCTGGGACGAACCAAACATTACATTGGCCTCGCCCCCTGATGTATCGACGCGAAACACGCCCACCACGTTCGAGTACGTTCGATATGAGCTTCCCCCTGACCAGCCCGCGGCTCAGGCTCCTGTCATCCTACCTCTGCTTCAGACAAACACCGGTACCCTCATCGATCTGCTCACCTGAGCCGATCATTTGCTTTCTAGAAATGGCAGCAGTTGGGGGGGCACGTGTTTCAATCCACGCCGCTGCGCTTTTTGCACGGCGTACTTCAGCGAATCGGCCATTCGCTTCTCGACGTTCTTCGTGACGTTGATGCCTTTTTTCCGCATCATGTCCAGCGACCATTTCCACGCGTGGTATTCCTCCAGGCAGCGAGGTCGATACGTCCGAAACCCGATGGCATGATGGCCAATCTCATGGAGGAAGATCGCGCAGCTCATCGGGCCCTTGGGATAAGGCGACTCCAGAAGGCGACTGACTGACCCGCTGGCATAATGCACTTCCCACGCGCAGCCCGACATGCTCGACCTCCACTTGCGAATCCGAATGCCATACGTCTTCTTCATCTCCACGACGATGTCGTCGTATCGTTTCTGCATGGATGTGCCACTGCGAACCGGAGGCCCCGGTTCTCGCTTGGGCGTCATCTGGCGTTTGGGACGTGGCTTCACCTTCCGGGAAGGCTTGGTCAGGAAGTCCCACAAGTTGGAGGGGAACCAGCTCATTTGGACGTGAACCTCGCCCCGGGCGGGACCTGATGTCCTTGAAGATACGCCTGAAACGTCATTGCCTTCCCTCCCGAAGCCTGGACGGAGAGAAGCTCCAGGCGACCTGAGCCACAGGCGATGGTGCAATCATCCAAGAGAACGCCGGGCTCCGAATCTGAGTCCCGATCTTCATGATCCTTGACACGAAGCAGTTTGAGCCTTTCATCGCCCAAGTGCACCGTGCAACCGGGCCAGGGCGTCAGGCCATGAATTCGAGCTCTGACCTGGGATGAAGGCTGGTCGAATCGTACTGTGCCGATCTCCTTGGACATCTTGGGGGCAAGGCTGACCAATGACTCATCTTGAGTTGCAGGCTCCAACTTCCCCTGCTCAAACTGCTGCAAGACTTCAAGGACAAGTGCTGGCCCCAGATCCGCCAGCCGATCGTGGAGTTCGCCCGCAGTTTCACAAGGATCGATACGTGTGGATCCGGAGGCGAGCACATCCCCCGCGTCCATGCGCTGGGCGAGGGTGATCACGCTCACTCCTGTTGTCGTTTCGCCATGCATCATTGCCCAATTAATGGGAGCGGCTCCGCGAAATTTCGGCAGCAACGACGCATGGAGGTTGATCGCAAACGAATTGCCCAATAATTCTGGCCCCAGCTTCTGCCCAAAGGCGATCACGACAAAGGCATCGGCCCTCACCTCGTGGATCTGATCGCGAATCTTCTCCACATTCACATTTTCTGGTTTAATGATCTCCAAGCCATTTTCACCCGCAAACGCCCCGATGGGGGTCATTTGCAGCGTGCGCTTCCGGCCCGCCGGTCGATCGGGCTGCGTGACCACCAGAGCGACCTCATGGTGTCGAGTGAGTTGCTGGAGGCTTGGCAGGCCGAAGGGGCCAGATCCGAAAAAAATCACACGCATGGGGTCATCTTACCGCTGGGCGTCGCGTTCGAGTTCCTTGATGTCCTTGCGTCTTGCGATTCGATCCATGGGATTCATCTTGTCGATGATCAGCACGCCATTGAGGTGGTCAATTTCATGTTGCCAGACGCGGGCCATGAAATCATCACGACTCAGGGAGACTGGCTGCCCATCCACCTCCATGGCCTGCAAGGTCACTTCGATCGGCCTTCTGATATCGACTCGGATCCCGGGCAGGCTCAGACAGCCTTCTTCATGAACATCCATGTCCCGCGTGGTGATCTGCATGGTTGGATTGACGTAGACACAACCTGCCCCCTGAGTCTGGGCGTTCGGATCGTCTTCAGGAGGCCTGGTCACGAACAGCCTCCAGGGGAGGCCGACCTGGGGAGCCGCCAGCCCGATCCCGTCCGCGTCGTACATCAATTCGATCATTCGGACCGCCACGGCCTGGAGGGTCTTGTCGAAGGCCTGGACGGGTTTGGCGGTCTGCTTGAGGATCGGGTCCGGATAAACCACGATTTCGAGATTGGCCGGATCAATGTCCATGAAATCCATGCTAGGCCTTGCCTTGGAAGCTCGCCAGTAGTGATTCGTTGACCCGGGAGCGGTATGATCTTAAGGTGCTGTGCTCGCTTTATTTGGCGTTCAAGGCTCATCCCAGACGCCCCGATAGGGATTGAGCGACCTTCCCTCCCGAGGTATTTCTTCGTGGCGATATTCAGAAAAAAGCCCCCGTCCAAAGAAGAGGGCGCTGACAATTCAAATGGTGATGCCAAATTCGAGCCGAATCCCGAGCGGGCTCGGACCTGGTTTGAGCATGCAAGGACGGCATCGGATTCGACCAACTACGACTATGCATTGAATTGCTATGCCAACGGGTTGATGCTTGATCCGGAAACGATGTCCGCCCACGAGGCGATGATGGAAGTCGCGGTTCGATATCTGAACAATGGCGGAAAACCAGCTTCGGGCAAGGAAATCAGAAGCATCGAGAAGCCTCATGACGTCGGACGATTCGTCATGGCGGAATTCGCCTGGATGAAGGACTTCATGAACTCGAGTCTGGCTCTCAAGGCACTTGAGGCAGCCGTCAAGGCTGAACAGCTTGAGTGGGGCAACTCCGTGGCCCCGAAGGTGTTCGGCATCCTCCGAAACAAGAAGAAGGTTTCCAAGTCGGCGTGGTTGAACGCCTTGGGGATCTTCCGGGATGTTCACGCTTTCGATCAGGCCATGGGGTGTGGCAACGCCGCGTTGGTCCTCGACCCGAATGACAGCAGCCTCGATCACGAACTCCGAAACCTCTCCGCCCAGCGCGCCATGGACCAGGGCAATTACGAGGAGGCGGCCGGCGAAGAAGGCGGGTTCCGGGGCATGATCAAGGACATGGACAAGCAACGTGAACTTGACGAGGCCGACCGCATGGCGGTGAGCGGTTCCGCCCAGGAACGCAAGATCGAAACGGCTCAACGCAAGTATGAAGCCAATTCGCTCTCACCCGAAAACATCAACAAGTATGCCATGGTGCTTCGCAAGCAGAGCACGCCCGAATCGATCAAGAAGGCGTACCAGATCTACATGCAGGGATTCAAGGACACCGGGGAGTATCGATTTCGCATGTTCGCGGGCGATCTGAAGATCGAAAAGGCCAGACGTAAAGAGCGCAAGGCGATTGCCAGTCTTGAAGAGGACGCCGAAAACAGTGAACTTCAACAGCAGCGGGAAGAGTTGAAGAATGCGCGGATGGAACTCGAGATGAACGAGTTCTCGGAAAGGGCTGAGAAGTACCCGACCGATCGAAAGATTCGCTTCCAGTTGGGCGAGTTGGCGATGGAGGTCGATGACCATGGCAAGGCCATGGAAAATTTCCAATTCGCCAAGGACGAACCCAAGCTTCGCGTGCGAGCCAGCCACATGCTGGGACAATGCTTTGCCGAGGAGGATTGGCACAACGAGGCGATCGAGGAGTTCAAGGAAGCCTTGGAGGCCATCGACGTGGCCGACCGGGATCGGGAGTTGGATATTCGATATGACCTGATGCTCTCGCTCATCGCCTATGCCAAGAATGAGAATGATGCCGACCTGGCCCGGGAGGCCAGAGACATCTGCTCCAACATCGCGCGCAAGAACATCGGCTTTCGTGACATTCGCACAAAGCGCAGCGAAGTCGAGAAACTGCTCAAGGCGATGTCAGGTGGCGGTTCATCGAACTGACCTGATTTTCACTTCCCTTTGATTCCTCTCGTTTCCTCATGTCCATCACCGCGATCATTCCCGCCCGCATGGATTCGACCCGCTTTCCGGGCAAGATCCTCGCCAACGCCACCGGCATGCCGCTCATTCAGCATGTCTATGAGCAAACGAAAAAAGCCACGCTGATCGATCGCATCATCGTCGCCACGGATGATCGGCGTATTGAGCAGGCGGTTCGGGAATTCGGGGGCGAGGCGATCATGACCCGTTCGGATCATCCCAATGGGACGAGCCGCATCGCCGAGGTTGTCGAGGGGCTTGATTCGGAGATCATCGTCAACGTCCAGGGCGATGAGCCTCAGATGGATCCCGGGTTGATCGACGTGACGGTGCAGGCCCTGCTTGATCATCCTGATGTACCCATGGCGACCCTGGCCTCGCCCTTTGCATCACACGAGAACCCACAGGATCCCAACCTCGTCAAGGCGTGGGTTGATGTACATGGTCTGGCAAAGCTCTTTTCCCGATCACACACTCCGGACCATCTCCCTCCCGACGTCGTTTCGGAAGCATTGAAGCACATTGGTCTTTATATCTACCGGGCCACATTCCTCCCCATCTACCTCAATCTCGAACCCACCCCCCTGGAGCAAGCCGAGCGGCTCGAACAGATGAGGGTGCTTGAACATGGCTTCTCCATCGTGGTGGCCAAGGGAGACGTCACATCCCGAGGCGTGGACACGCCAGAGGATTACGAGGCATTCGTCGCCTGGTACCGAAAGCATGGCACTGAGGCTTGAAGTCAGGTTGTCCAGTCGGCAATCACTTCTTTCCATGGGTACCCATCTGTGCTACAGTCGGGAATGCCCATCCTGCCAAACCCACCCCCGCCAAATGATGACGAAAGCGGAAGCTTCCTGAGCCAGTTCGGGAAGTCCGCGGAAGCCAGCGAATTCTTCTCGCCCGAGCCTGAAGGCTATCAGAAGGGTCGCTACAAATACGTCGCGGTCTTCGGCACCGTCATGTCGGGACTTGGCAAGGGCATCTTCAGTTCATCCCTGGCCAAGCTCTTCAAGGACAAGGGATTCTCCGTCGCCCCGATCAAGCTGGAGGGGTATCTCAACATCGACTCGGGCACCCTCAACCCCTACCGGCATGGCGAGGTGTTCGTCCTCGACGACGGAACCGAGACCGACATGGATCTCGGAACCTACGAGCGGGTCCTTGACCAGAATCTCTCCCGAAAGAATTTCGCCACCGCGGGCCAGATCTACACCTCGATCCTCGATCGGGAGCGCAAGGGGGGTTACCTGGGAAGAGACGTCCAGGTCATTCCCCACGTGACGGGCGAAATCAAGTACCGCTTGCGAGAGCTTGCCTTGAAAGGCAATCCCGAGGGAGGCCCCGTCGATATCGTCTTTGTCGAAGTCGGAGGCACGGCCGGGGATTACGAAAATGGCGTCTACATCGAAGCCCTGCGTGAACTGGCGTTCGAGGAAGGCCCCAATTCCACCTGCTTCGTCGCCTTGTGCTACATCCTGGAACCCCAGATCCTGGGCGAGCAGAAATCAAAGGCCGCTCAACTGGGCATCAAGCGGCTTATGGAAGCCGGCATCCAGCCAAACCTCATCGCCTGTCGAGCCAGAAATCCCGTCACCGACACTGTCCTCCAGAAAGTGTCGATGTTCTCCAACGTACCCTTGAATCGCGTGTTTTCCATGCACGACCGGGAGTCGATCTACACCATCCCCGGAGCCCTCCGGGCCGAGGGTCTCGATCGCGAAGTGCTGTCGATGCTCAACCTGCACAACCGGGTTGATGCGATTCATGAGGACAAGGCCCGCATCAAATGGCAGGAGTACGTCGACAAGATCATGGCGCCTCGGAAGTACGACATCACGCTGGGCATCCTGGGCAAGTACGCCGCGTTGCGCGATGCCTATGCGTCCATCGACAAAGCCATTGAACACGCCACCACGCATCTGAATGCCCGCGTCGAAATCAAGTGGATCGACACCACTGAGATCAACTCGCAGAACGTGAATGAGATCCTGGGGGATGGTCAGGTTCATGGCGTCATCGTGCCGGGTGGTTTCGGCGAACGTGGCGTCAAGGGCAAGATCGCCTGCGTG
>JAPULD010000462.1 GCA_027295365.1 Planctomycetota bacterium | reverse complement strand
ACCGAAGTGACGGTGGGCGACCCCATCACGCTCGTCATCGACATTCGCGATCGCACTGGGGCGAGCCGTCTGGATGTGCTGCTGCCCCCCAATCTCGAGGCGACGCCCGAGCTGTCCGAAAACTTCCGGATCCCGACGGACCCGCTGGCGGGCGAAGTGGTCGGCTCCACCAAGCGTTTCGTGCAGACCCTTCGCGCCGAGTCGGCGGATGTCACCCGCATTCCACCGATCCAGTTCGCGTACTTCGATCCCCTGCGCGAGCAATACGTCAGCGTCGAGAGCAAACCGATCCCGTTGATCGTCCAGCCCGCCACGAGTCTCGCGATGACCGACATCATCGAGGCCCCGGGCGGACCGCCCCCCAGCCAGAATGGGCCGACGCAACTCACCCAGATCTCGGGAGGCGTCCTGGCCAATTATGGCGGCACGAAATTGCTGCTCCGCTCTCATTCGCTCACCCTGGGCTGGGTGCACGCAACGTCATTGCTCACCCCCCCCCTGCTCGTCGGCTTCATCGCCCTGGCCAGAAGGCGATCCGAGCGATATCGCACCGATGAACGATTCGCGCGACGACGCAGCGCCAGACGTGGAGCCTTGCAGAAACTCTCCGAGACATCAAAGGCCGAGCCCGATGTCTGCATGGATTTGATCGCCGAAGCCTTGAGTGGTTACATCGCTGACAAGTGCCATTTGCCGGCCGGGGCTCATACACCGCGCGCACTCGTGCAATCGCTGCGCGACGGGGCAATCCCGGACCAACTCATCGAGGACGCCGAAAGTATTTTGACGCTGTGCGAACAGAGTCGCTACGCCGGGGCGAATTCGGGCAGCGCAGCCGAGACGGCCCAACGCGCTCGGGCTTTGATCGAGAGCCTGGAACGGGAGAAGATGGCATGAGACAACGCTTTTTGATCATGCTGACCCTGTTCTTGTCGCTTGCCTTGAGCACACAGGCATTTGCCAACGCCCCGTCGCTCGACGAATCACAACGTCTGGCTGTATTGGCCGAAGCCCAGCAAGCCTACGAGCAGGGCGTCATGATTCTCCGGGACGATCCACTTGGGGCTCGCGTGTTGTTCAACTCTTCCGCGGATCGATTCCAGTTGCTCGTCGACGATGGGGTCGACAATGGAAGACTCTTCTACAATCTCGCCAACGCGCGGCTCCAGGCAAACGACCTTGGCCAGGCGATTCTCAACTATCGCCGCGCCCAACAGTACATCCCAGGCGACGAGCGCGTGGAGAGCAACCTGGTGTTCGCCCGTTCGCTGGTTCGCAGCCGCATTGCCACCAGTGGTCAACAGGCCCTGCTCGATACCCTGTTCGCCTGGCATCACGCCACCTCGACCCAGGCCCGATTTATCGGATTCTCGGTGTGCTACCTCGCCTTCTGGGGCATTCTCTTTGCTCGCCTTTTTCATTCGGGGCGCTTCTGGCGTTATCCCCTGCTGGCCATGGCGTTGGGGTGGATCGGGTTGGGCATCTCGGTGGGCGCTGATCTGTGGTCACCCTCGAGTGATGACGATGGCGTCATCGTCGCCGACGACGTCGTGGTCAGGAAAGGCAATGGTGAAGGATTCGAACCCCAGTTCGAGGAGCCGCTCTACCAAGGGGTGGAGTTCGAGCAACTCGAACGCCGGGCCGACTGGATGCAGATCCGATTGCCTGATTCCAGCACGGGGTGGATTCGGATCGATCAGGCGGCGATGATCGATCAATCGGCGTCGATCAACGGGAAAACATGAGTGTGTCAGCAGGCTTGTCCCGCCCGATAACTGTATATCCTTCCTCATGGGCTTGGTGATTCGTATCCATGTCCGATCCGCCCCGCTAGGATGATGACCATGAAACGTTCGGTTCAGAGCTTTCTGCTGTGCGTGATGATGTTGGGGGTGCCTTCGGTCTCGGGACAGACTTCCCTTGATTTGCCCGACCTCGTCGATCAGGTCAGGCCTTCCATCGTGGTTGTCATCGCCTTCGACGCCTTGGGCAATCGACTCGGCACGGCGACGGGATTCTTCATCAGTGATAATCGATTCATCACCGCCAGACACGCCATAGTCGAGGCGGCCCATGCAATGGTGATCTTTCATGACGGCACAAAATTCCGAGTGAATCACCTGCTGGCGGAAGACACGATCGGGGACCTGGTGCTGCTTGAACTCAGCGACCACGAGCGTGAGATCACTCCCTTGACGATCTCGGACGAGATCCCTCGGGTCGGCCAAGACATCTTCGTCGTGGGCGGTCCACTGGGTTTCGATCAGACCGTCACGAGAGGCATCATCTCAGGACGGATCATGGAACCGTTCGCGATCCCCATGCTGCAGATCAACGCGGCGATCTCGTATGGCAGCAGCGGCAGCCCCGTCATGAACATGAATGGCGAAGTGGTCGGCATCGCGGTGGCGAAGATTCCCGAAGGCGAAAACCTCAACATCGCGATCCCTGCGGAACGACTGTCTCATCTCGTTCAAAATCCGATGTCACTGGCCCAATGGGCCGGGCTCCAGATCGAACGGCAAGTGCACGATGAACCCAGACGGGCATTGGAACGAACTGGCATCAAGCCGATGTTTCCCTTGAAGGTGCCGCCAGCTGTCCAAGGTGCATATTCCGCGGTGACCACGGTACGGGTCAAGAATGAGGCGGGCCGGATCCTTCACGAAGCCGACGCATTCTTCGTGTTGCCCAGCCGACTTCTCTGCCCTCGGGAGCTGCTGTTCGGTGTCGATCGCGTCATGGTGGAGACGAGCGACGGGAAGACGTTCGAGATCGAGAATATCGCGGCTGACGATCCGATGGGCGGATTCGTGTTGCTTGAAGTCCCCGAGGATGTGCAGGTGCCGAGCACGTTAGAGATGGACTGGCGAAGGCCATATCGCGAGGAGCCCTTGTTCATCGTCCCCTTCGGGGCGCGCGACGAGGCGGACATCACCCAGCATCGCGTCATCACGACGTTGACGGAGTTGCCCGGCTTCGGACCGACGCTGTCCGTCGGCCCGCTCGACCGGCTTGATCGAAGCGGGAGCCCGGTTGTGTCGGTGAATGGCCGTCTCATCGCCTTGGTCATGCAGCGAAAGATGGACGGTTTCACACTGACCTACCTGATTCCGGTTGATCGAATTCGAGACTTTCTCTTCTCGTCCGTGGAGCCATTGCGAACGTGGAACAAGAGAATCAAGAGCAGTCAAGAAGCTCTTGTCACCAACGTCATCTGGAAAGCCTTGCCATTTGTGCTCACGGAACATTGGGAGATCGCCTCCACCATCCTTGAGTACGAAGTCACGGACGAGATGGACGACGTGGACCAATGGCTGGCAATCGCGTTGTGCCTCAGTTTCCAGGATGAATGGCAGGCAACGATCGTCGCGGCGAATCACGCCTTGACGCTTGATCCCGAATCGAGCCTGGCCTGTTTTCTCCAGGGTATGGGATTCATCGGCCAGCGCACCCGGGCCCCGGTCGTCGCCTTGAACCAGGCTCGGGATGCCTTGCGCAAAGCCATCGATCTGAACGATTCCTACAACTATCACGGCTACCTGCGTTTCGCGGCGATCCTCGCCGACTTTGGCGATTTGGAGCAGGCCATCAACGTGATGAACAAGGCCATCACCCTCTGGCCCAAGCGCCCCGAGACGCATCACATGATGGCGTCGTTGTACATGCGAAACAGTTCGAAACTGCTCAACAATCACGAATTCGGGTTGGGCGACCAATTTCGGAAGCGCTCGGTCCGGTCCGCCGCCAAAGCGATCAACCTGGCCCCGTATGCATCATGGGCTTTCCGACAACTTTCGCAAAGCGCCGCCTTGAACGAGACGAATGAGGTCGCGCTTGATGCCGCCCGAAAAGCCGTGTCGCTCGCCCCTGATG
>JAPULD010000461.1 GCA_027295365.1 Planctomycetota bacterium | reverse complement strand
ACGCGCTGGGGGCCTCATAATCCGATGCGCGGTTTACGTAGACAGATTCACCGTTGGGGTAACGGACTTCTGACCGCGTGCAGCAATGTGATGACCGGCTACCGGGTTGGCGACATGGAATGCTGTTACAAGGTCTTCTCGGTTCAACTCCTGCGTCGCCTCCGACCCATGCTGTCCGAACGACGATTCGGGATTGAACCCCAGATGGTCGCGTCGTTCGCCAGACTCCGGGCCCGCGTGCTCGAAGTTCCCATCCAGTACGATCCCCGGAGCTTGTCGGCAGGCAAGAAAATCGGCTGGACCGATGGTGTCAGGGCGTTCTGGGTCATCACCCGGGAACGCATGCGTTCGACTTCCTCCGTCCCTCCCACACCTCGCCCCGACACTTCACCCGATGTCAGCCACTCCAGAACCAACGAATCCTGAATTGGACGATTCGACCTCTTCGAATGGCCGACTCATCACGCCTCGCCGCGTGCTTATCGAGGGCACCGGGTTTCTCGTCGGCCTTTCGCTGCTGGCCTGGATCATCAAGAACGCCTTGCAGACTGGTGATTGGGAAAAAGTCCTGCATGCCGATCCCTGGCTTGTGACGGCTCTCCTGGGCTGCACGATCGCCAGCATGTCGATCAACGGCGCGACGTTCTGGATCACGGGTCAGCCCATCGCGCCCCTGAAGTTCTGGGATATGCAGTGGCTCAACATGACGGGCAACCTCCTCAACTACGCCCCGGTTCGCTTGGGCGCGATTGCTCGCGTCATGTATCACCTTCGCGTCGATGGGTTGAGCCTGCTGCAGGTGACCGCATGGTTCGGCATGATCGGCTACATCCTGATGATGGGCGTCGGTTCCTGCGTGTTCGCGACGATGGCGCATCCCACGATCGACCTCCTCTGGGTCGGGATCGTCCTCGGGTTGATGGCCTTGGGGGGCCTGCTGACCAGAGTTCTGGTCGATCATCCCCTCATCGCCAAACATGGTCGTGGCATCGATCGCATGCTCAGCGAGCACAAGCCTCTCTGGGGAGCCATCATCCTGCGATTGCTCGACCTCGCCGCGTACGCGGGACGCATGGCCGCGGCTCTCATGATTCTCGATATCACGCTCCCCGGCTCGGACATTGTCATCCTCGCGATGGTGGCGTTCGTCTCCCAATTGATACCCCTGGGGCGATTGGGTTTTCGGGAATTCAGCGTGGCTTACGCCGCCAAATGGCTCAGTTCCCAGGGAAAAGATGCCGCCTCGGAATTGCCTTGGGAACAATTGGCCCTGATCGAGTCCGCGGGAGAAGCAATTATCTTCATCCCCGTTGGCGTATTCGCGTTGCTGTGGTATCGAAAGCGATGGCGTCAGGCCCGAGTTGGCGATGACTTGAAGGCCGATTCAGCCGACTGAATTAAACAACTCTGACATCGAATGACCGTTTCCTGGACGTGATGAGTCGTCATAGCCGCGCATACTTCGCGCCTGGTACGTGCATCTTGCGCAGCGGGTGAAACCAACCCTCGAAGCCTCTCACCCATCGCTTTACGGAATCGCCTGGAATGCAGCATTGTGCGGCTCAATCAGCATTCACCCGGGCATTTCGATTTCTAGAGCTCGTGACGTCCTGTGGCGCGGCATTTGCATTGTTGATCAAGCATATGCCGCCGAACGGACTCGTCGGCTGAGTCAGGCCAGGGATGGCCTTTTCTGGCGCCTGCTTCGCGCCAAGCCCCCGCATGGGCTGAGCTCCGACCGCCTCTACACCGCACGCGCCTTGCGCGAGGGGCGGCTCTTCACCAAACAACCATGCGGCTGAATGAAAGTCCTCCCCCTTCAACGGGGGAGGATTTTTCATGGTCAACACGATCAGGCACGAATCAGTACGCTATAGGGCATGAACACCATGAACCGACGATCGTTTCTGACCACTGCTGCGGCTCTGCCGGCGATTGCCTCCATCCCCATGGCCGAGGCCAAGCCCCACGAGCCCGGCAGACTATTGGCCCAGGGACGCCCCATCAGCGTCAGCTCGGGCAATGGCATCCGTGCCGTCGAGAAGGCGGTCGAACTACTGCGTCAGGGCAGCGATCCGCTCGATGCGGTCGTCGCGGGTGTCAACATCGTCGAGAGCGATCCGGAGGACATGTCCGTGGGATATGGAGGTCTTCCCAACGAGCGAGGCGTCGTCCAACTCGACTCCTGCGTCATGCATGGCCCCACCCACAAGGCGGGGGCCGTGGCCTGCATCGAGAACATCATGAATCCCGCCAGCGTCGCGCTGAAAGTATGCAGGCGAACCGACCACGTATTGCTCGTGGGCGAAGGGGCCAAGCAGTTCGCCATCGCCCAGGGTTTCAAGGAGGAAGACCTCCTGACCGAGAAAGCTCGCAAAATCTGGCTGCGATGGAAAGAGAACCTCAACCCCAACGATGACTGGCTCAACGAAGACCAGATCATTGGTGATGCGGGCAAACTCGAAGCAAGGGCCGAAGCACTTGGCCTCCCCTTCCATTACGGCACCATCCATTGCTCGGGCGTCGATGCAGAAGGCAACATCGGTTCCGTCACCACCACCAGCGGATTGAGCTACAAGATCCCTGGCCGCGTGGGCGATTCGCCCCTCATCGGGGCCGGCAACTTCTGCGACAACGCTGTCGGCGCGGGGGGCTCCACCGGACGGGGCGAAGCGGTCATCCAATCGTGCGGCGGATTCCAGGTGGTCCAGAACATGGCCAATGGCGATGACCCCACCGAAGCCTGCCTCAAGGTGTTGAAATGGGTCGCCGACCACACCCGTCGCCATGATCTGCTCAACAGCAAGGGCCAACCCAACTTCTCGCTTCGTTTTTACGCGTTGCGAAAGGATGGGGCGTATGGCGGGGCGTGCTTCCGAAAGAATGCGAATGGCAACAAGAAGTATTTCGCCGTCCACGATGGTGAGAAGGCCTACCTCCACGAATGTGCCTACCTCTACGATGATTGAGCGAGATCATCGATATGCATTCGCGACATCGACTCCGGTAGTTTCCCACCATGAAAAACACGAATTGGGAAATATTCGACGTTAATCGATATTCAATTGCGCCTTCTCTCAGTGATGGGTGAATAAGGAAGCGCAGGGGTTGTGGTTCGTTCTCGGGAAGGATCCCCTTTCCGTGGCGATTCCATTCCCCCTTCGTCGTCCCCACACGTTCGGAATTTTGTGCCCCATTGAGAGGAGTCGTCATGATCGATCGGTTTTTCACACCCCGAGAAAACTCACTTTCCCCTTCCATTCGTTCACCTCGATTGCTGATGAGCCTTGGTCTTGCGATGGGCCTGCTGCTCATTCCTCAGATCGCCAACGCCCAACCCGTCCCGGGACCTGAAGTCCAGGAGGAAGTTGCTCAGGATCCGGCCGCCAAAATGCGACGGGCCCAGCAACTCGTCAATGAACAGGATTTTGAACTGGCCGAAACGATACTTGAAGAGATTGTCGAAGAGCGCCCGACCATGGGGCAGGCCTGGTTCCTCTTGGGATACGCCCGCCACGCCCAGGGTGATCTGGACGGCGCGCTGCCCGCGCACCTCATGGCCACGGAGATCGGCCAGGGCCAGACCCGAGTGTTGGGCATGTACAACATCGCCTGCGTGTACTCGTTGAAGAACAACCCCGACAAGGCGTTCGAGTGGCTCGATAAGACGTTCGCCACGGGTTACAACAACCTCGATCAGATCGCCGGTGATCCCGACTTTGAAAACATTCGCGAGGATGAACGCTACCTGGCGTACTTCAACACCGATGAGGTTGAAGAGGAAGCGAATGACGAATACGAGTCCGCCACCACACGCTCCACGTACGAAGACTATGTCGCGGACGCGACGAATGATGACTGGACTTCACGTCCGCCCCGCCGGCAGTTTGATTTCTGGCTCGGTTCGTGGGACGCCATCGACCCCGAGGGCAAAGTCGTCGGCACCAACGTCATCACCCTGCGTGAAGGCGACAACATCCTTCACGAATCCTGGACCAGCGAGGACGGCACCACCGGGCAGTCCGTCAATTACTACGACCCCGACGCCAAGAAATGGCGACAGGCCTGGGTTTCCCAGAAGGGTGGCGTCGTGCACTACAAAGGGAACTTCAAGGACGGAGCCTTCCATTACAAGGGCGACAACATCAAGCCCGATGGCACCAAGGTCAAGACGCATTGCATTCTCACGCCCCTGGCCGATGGCCGCATCCATCACGTGATCAAGCATTCCGCCGATGGCGGCAAGACCTGGAAACCCGCCTTCGATGCGCATTACGTGAGGCAGAATTCGCAGGCCAAGGCGGGTGCGAAAGACGGAAAACGCTACTCCGGTGGCGATGATGACATGCCTTGATACATGACTGATTGAATTCACTTTCAATGATGCCCCGACTGCGCCCCGCCTTGCGCCCAAGGCGGGGCTTTCGATTTAATCAGTTCCTAAATCAATGTTTGTGATGTTTCATGACCACCTCCAAGCTGTACAGATCTCATCTGATATGCTGTGCGCTTCGAATCGATGCCTCGATTCGCTTGATATAGAGGGTTATCTATGCATCGTTCCATTCGCGCCATCGTCACATCCGCCTTGTTGATCACGCTACTGCCATGCTCCGCTTCAAGCCTGGCCCAGTCTTCCCGAGGCTACTACCGCCAACCCACGGGACATGGCGGCACGCTGGTCTTCGCGTCCGAAGGCGATCTGTGGGTCGCTCCCCTGGAAGGGGGCACCGCGCGCCGATTGACCACGCATCATGGCGAAGAGACTGGACCCGCCATCAGCCCCGACGGGACGACGCTTGCATTTTCCGCGCAATACGAAGGCCCCACGGAGGTGTACACGATGCCCCTGTCGGGAGGGCTGCCCACCCGCCTGACCTGGGAAGGATCCCGAGCGAACGTCGTGGGCTGGAAAGCCGATGGCACGTTGCTGTATTCAACCCGGCATTTTTCCACCTCTCCCAATTCCCAACTCGTCGCGCTTGATCCCGAAACGAACCAACCCACGATCGTCCCCCTCGCCCAGGCCAACGATGGCGTCTACGACCAGCAGGGCACTCTCTACTTCACCCGCCTGCCCTTCAATGGCAGCCAGACCAAACGCTACAAGGGCGGCACCACTGAAAATTTATGGAAGTTCCCTTTGAATGCGGCGGAGGCCACGCCCCTCACTCCCGACTACGCAGGCGTCAGCCGCGACCCCATGTGGGTGAACGATCGGCTGTACTTCGCCAGCGATCGCGATGGCATCATGAACCTCTGGTCGATGGCCCCCGATGGAACCGACCTCAAACAACACACCACCCACACCGATTTCGATGTGTTGTCGCCCAACCTCGTCCGGGGGGCAGGCGGCTCGATCGTCTACCAACAGGGAAGTGACATCTGGCGATACGACCTGGCGTCGGGAAACTCCGCGTTAATCGACCTGAAGCTCGAATCCGATTACGAGCAGATGCGCGAGAACTGGGTTGAGAAACCCATGGACTATCTCACCAGCGCGCACATCTCGCCCAGTGGCGACCGCGTGGTGTTGACCGCTCGGGGTCAGGTGTTCGTCGCCCCGGTGGGTTCAGGCCGTCTGGTGGAAATCACCCGGGGCGAGGGCGTTCGCTATCGCGATGCGCGATTCATGCCCGATGGCGAAACGCTGCTGGTCATGTCCGATGAATCGGGCGAGATCGAGTTCTGGACGTTCCCCGCCGATGGGATTAGCGAGCCGGCGCAACTGACCGATAGTGGTCGCGTCCTG
>JAPULD010000460.1 GCA_027295365.1 Planctomycetota bacterium | reverse complement strand
ATATTCAGGGCTTTGAATCGAATGCTCTTGCTCTTTAATACCTGCGCAAGACGCCCATGACCACGCCCTGGATCTTGCAGTCCTTGACGATGATGGGCTCGAACTCGGGATTGGCCGGTTGGAGGCGAATCTGATTGCCTTCCTTGTAGAAGGTCTTGAGCGTGGTCTCGTTGTTGGGAAGTAACGCCACGACTCGCTCGCCATTTCTCGCGGTTTCCCGACGTTCGACGATGACGTAATCGCCATCGAAGATGCCCTCATCCTGCATGGAATCGCCCTCGACTTGAAGCGCAAACGTCCCGCCCTTTTGACCGATTCGTGGGCCGAACAGTGCTTCGAGATCGAGGCGATCGGAGTCCTCGAATTTTTCGATCGGATATCCCGCCGCAATCTTGCCCACGAGGGGGAAGCTGAGTGGCTGAGATTCATCGGGAATGAGGACATCATCGGAGATTGACAAAGAGCGAGCCTTGTTGGCTTCCCGCTGGAGTGCGCCCTTTTTGATCAATGCCTCGACGTGTTCGAAGACGGTGACTTTGCTGATGCCGAGTTCGTCGGCGAGTTCCTGCATCGTCGGCGAATAGCCGAAGACAATGCGCGAATCGCGAATCAGTGTGAGAATTTTCAACTGTTTGGGAGTGAGATTCATGGCGCTTCTCCTGCGCGAATGACACGCCGGTGGAAGTCGAGGCGAATCGACCAGCCGTGGCAATGCGGTTCGTTTCAGTTTCGAAACAGACGCTTGACGGAGACAGGCTGGACAAGGTCGGTGTGCATGAGCGAGCCAGACGATCAATCGCTGACTGGAAGTTACTCAGGATAACCGACTGCCCGGCCAACCACGATCGTGCAGCGTCAAAAACACCCAATTTGGGTGGGACACGTAAGGGAGCAGAAACAGGGCATTCGATAACATGCTGGTCGGAAGCGGCCAGTGCTTCGGGGCTGATTTCAACCTGGTCGATGCCCAGAAGGCGAGCAAGAAAAGTTGATGCAGGTCGCGTACTGAAACCTTCGTGCTTATTCGACTTGTGTTTGAGCGTGGCTTTGTTCCAAGGCATCCGTGATGTTCCTGAATCAAGCCCAGACTGAGTATCCGGGTTGTTCTCGGAGGCCGTCAGGCCTGGGTTTTCGCCAGTCAACGCCAATAATCGACGTCCTCGTGTCTGATACTGGGTTGTGTAGAGGCCTCCAGGGCCGGTTTGAATCAAGGGTACGGACATATCTTCTCTCCGCTGGGGTTAGATACGGCTCGGACCCCATATCTTGGGGTTCCCACCTTGCCGTGCTCAGCTATTCGGCGTCTCATTTGAACGCCCTTGAAGTTATATCGGAAATTCTGTTCGGTTTACGTTACCCTGACATGATCCTTATTGCAAGCCTATGTCGTCCAGATATCCCGAAAATTACCCAAACCATTCACCATGAATGATTTGTGGCCGCCACGAAGGTGAATTCAACCGGTACGCTAATTTCATGACGACTCAATCAATGCCTGACCTGCTCGATCTGCCTGAACCCCTCCCACTGTCTTCCCTCAAGCATTGGACGCTCGACCCCACTTACATTTTTCTGAATCACGGCTCTTTCGGGGCCAGACCCAAGGCAATCGCGTCGGCTCAGAATCGATGGCGAGATGAGATCAACGCTCGCCCCATTGAAATGCTGGATCGGAAGCTCAAGGGGCTTCTTGAGGAGGCGAAATCCACCATAGGCGGATTCCTGAGCATGACCTCGGAGAATTTCGGCTTTGTGACCAACGCGACGGGGGCCGTGAACGCGGTCTTGCGATCGATGCGGTTCGAGCCGTTCGATGAAATATTGACGACGAACCATGTCTACAACGCGGTGCGTAATTCAATGCGTCATCTGATCGAGCGTGCGGGGGGGACATATCACGAAGTGAATGTGTCTTTCCCGATCAAGTCTCCCGATCAGGTGGTGGAAGCACTTGAAGGGGGGATCACTCAAAGCACGAAACTGGTGATCGTCGATCACATCACTTCGCCCACCGCGATCGTCTTTCCCGTTGATCGTATTGCGACCATCTGCAAGGCTCGTGGCATCGAACTCATGATCGACGGTGCGCATGCCCCGGGGATGCTTGATCTCGATGTTGAATCGATCGGTGCAACCTATTACACCGGCAACCTGCACAAATGGGTGTGCGCACCCATCGGCGCTGCCTTCCTATGGGTCTCGAATGAGAAGAGAGAAAACATCCATCCCACCACCATCAGCCACAATCTCGACCAGGGACTCGCATCGGAATTCGCCTGGCAAGGCACGCGCGACATATCACCCTGGTTGAGTTCAAAGGAGGCGATAGAATGGATGGCTGACATTGGTTGGTCACGAGTTCGTGCACACAACCATGCTCTCGCGCATTGGGCGCGCCATCTGTTGTCCGAAAAGTGGAATGTCGAACTGACCTCGCCCGAGGATGGTTCGATGATCGGTTCGATGGCGACGATGCCGGTTCCTGAGGCCCTCTATCGTGCGTATGATGATGCTGAGCAGTTGCGCGATGTGCTGTATTACGAGCATCGCATCGAGGTGCCGGTGATGGAATGGAACGAACGCTGGTGGCTGCGTGTGTCATGCCAGATGTACAACACGCCGGATGATTATCAAAAGCTTGGTGACGTATTGACTCGCCTCGTTGAAAAGGCCTGAACGCAGAACAGAAAAGGTACGGAACCATGGATCCGAAAGTCTTGATTGAAGCCATGCAGGATCCTCAGATGAGGCACGCCGCAATGGTGCATTTCCCGATCGTGCTTTCGGCATTGGGCATGCTTCTGGCCCTGGCGTCGGCGATTTTCCTGGGCAAGAACCACACCTTGCGTTGGGTTGCGTTCAGCCTTTTTGCGATGATGTACGTGTCGGTGAAGTTTGCCCAGGACAGTGGCGAACTGGCGGAAGGCGCGGTGGGGGGCATGCTTGCCATGAATGAGCCATTCAATGATCAACTGCACGATCACGAGAGCATGGCTCAAAAGCTCTGGTGGATGGCGATTCTCTGTGGCCTGCTGGTTGCCCTCAGTGCTTTTCCGATGAAGATGTTTCGAGTCGCCACCGCGTGGGCCGCGGTGTTGGCCGGGGCCGGTACGACCTTCTGGGTTGCACTCACGGCCCATCAAGGGGGCGTACTCGTCTACGAACATGGTGCGGGGGCTCCGTCATTCCTTGTGCCGGCCATTACGGAAGTGATGGACGATCTGTTGGTCGGGAACGATGGGAACGCGATGGCGGTTCGAGTCGATGATCCGCGAATGACGCATTTTCGCGAGCACGTCAAGCCACTCCTTCGTGACGTTTGCATTGCCTGCCATAACTCGAACAAAGCCAGATCCGATCTTGACCAGACGTCAATCACCAAATTGTTTGAAGGGGGCATGTCAGGCCCGGCCGTCATCCCCGGCAATCCCGATGAAAGCTGGCTGATCATCGCGGTGCGTCACGAGGAGGACATGGAGATGCCCCCCAATGGCGACAAGCTTTCTGACGAGGTCATCGAGCACTTGACCAAATGGATTCGTGATGGCGCGGTGTGGGAATCCCTTGGCGAACCGGTGCCAAAAGAGGATCCATCAGGCGGTTCCGAGAACGCCGATGGGCCATGATTGCATCCTGATCGTGGTTGGCTGTTCCTTTGAGATGCCATACAGTATGAAATTTTGTACAGAGAAGGGCCGGAACTTTTATTGACCGCGCTCAATCGTTGGCGAATTCTTTCGGGTCAACCATGATGCCGGTGCTGACCGCAATCTCAATCGCGCGGTTTCGGTTCCGGGCTCGAATCGTTGCGATGACACGTTCACGACCCTTCCGACCGCGAATGTAGTAGACCCGACGATCGATATACTCTTCGGGCGGGTCGGTCTTCTGCTCTTGCTCTGGCAAAGTTTGGGAGCTGATCCTTGGCTCTATTTCATAGAGCTCTTCCTGATCCTGATCGATAATCGCTGCCATGCGAATCTCCTGTTACTTGGAGCATATGTATCGCCAAGGCCTGCTCAATCGGCAATGACCGGCCTGTCGGCACGTCCCATCGCATCAAATCACCTGTATGTGAGTATTCTACCCGCGGTATGAGTGATCCGGGCATGATTTGTCATCTGTTCTGCCTCTCTTGCATTCCCTACCCCGATGTCGTTATGCGAGAGAGTGAAAATGGGTAAAAAAACAGTGCTTCTTTATACAGTCGGTGTCTTTGAGCCCATCTACACACCAGGAATCGAAGAAATTAGTTTATACTAATACGATTGAATAAATGAAACTCAACACATTCTTGCATTGCTTCATTTTTTACCCCTTCTCTCATGTATCTTCTGACCCATGGGAAGGGCCCGTCAAACGCACATCGTTATTCTTGCGCACGCACTTAATCCTGCCTTGGAGGAATTGTGTACGCAAATCTGTCAAGACTGCCGCGAGTCATATGGTTTGCGACTCCTGCTTCACGCAGATCACATCGAAGAAATACCCGACTCGGTCGGTGGCTTTGACACCCGACCATTCACGATCCGGGATCTGGCCGATCGTTTCCCGGAGAGCGATCTGGAGCGACGCCGGTCCATCATTCCCGGGAATGCAATCTTTCCCCTCTTGCAAGAAGCGGAGGAAAGTGCCGCTGAATATCTCTGGCTGCTTGAATTCGACGTACGTTTTGGCGGAAAATGGTCTGATCTGTTTGATTCGTTCGCTGATTCTCGGTCGGACTTTATTGGCACGACGATAACTCGCCAGGTCGATCGCCCTGACTGGCATTGGTGGTCCAGTCTGCGATGGCCGGACGCCGATCGGCCCCAGGTGATGATCCGTGGAATGCTTCCTATATTTAGAATTTCAAGGGCCGCGGCGCAGACTGTTCGCGAAGCCATTCTTACTGGTTGGGGTGGTCATTGTGAAGTTCTGTTACCGACGTTGATTCAGCATCGGGGGATGAGTATCGAGGACATCGGTGGAAACGGTCTCTTTGTCAAGTCGGGGAATTACAACCGTTTTTATGAAAACACGCCGGGCGTTGCGGGTCTGGCTCCCGGCACCCTGGTCTGCCCTCCCGCCAATTGTCGCACTCAATGCCGGGATGGAAAGATCTATCACCCCGTCAAAACTTGACCGGGCACACACATCACTCACGTTACGAATGCTTCTATGGTGATCACACGCAAGCCAACGCTCTCCCTTCGTGAAAGAGAGAGCGTTGGCTTGTCAAGAGCTATCAATCACTTCTCCGAATCTAATTTCATTCCGAGATTCTTCACCAGGAAGGCCCAGGCGTCCGCGGATTGTTCGATGCGTTTGCTGGTTGGCGTCCCCGCCCCGTGGCCGGCTCGCGATTCGATGCGGATGAGCGTCGGGGCGTCACCCGCTTGGGCGTATTGCAATTGAGCCGCGAACTTGAAGGAATGTCCCGGCACGACCCGGTCATCGTGATCCGCCGTCGTGATCATCGTCGCGGGGTACGACACGCCGGGGCGGATGTTGTGGTAGGGCGAGTAGGCGCGCAACGCCTTGAATTCCTCGGGATTGTCCGATGAACCATAGTCGTCGGTCCAGGCCCAGCCGATCGTGAACTTGTGAAACCGGAGCATGTCCATCACGCCCACCGCAGGCAGGCACGCGCCGTAGAGGTCGGGTCGCTGGGTCATGCAGGCCCCGACGAGGAGTCCGCCATTGGAACCGCCTCGGATGGCGAGCTTCTCGGTGCGGGTGTAGTCGTTGTTGATGAGCCATTCCGCGGCGGCGATGAAGTCGTCGAACACGTTCTGCTTCTGGAGTTTCGTCCCGGCCTTGTGCCACTCTTCGCCATACTCGCCCCCGCCACGAAGATTCGCCACGGCATAAATACCACCCATCTCCATCCAT
>JAPULD010000046.1 GCA_027295365.1 Planctomycetota bacterium | reverse complement strand
GCCTGCGCTCTCTTCCAAGCCAACTTCCTGGCCCATACCGGTCGAAGACTGACGCCGGATGAAATGAAGCAATGGCTTCGACTGACTGGTGATGCGCCCTCCACAAACAGCAAGAACATCGGACCTCGACCCAATGTGCTTGAGGCGTTGCGGGTTTCGACAATGCCCGTTCATTTCTCGGTGACGCCGCAGATTCCCTGGTTGTATTCCCCAGGCCAATCGTTGTCGGCAACCGTGGAAATCACCGACAACGCCGGCACCTGGATTCGCGGCACGGAACGTTTGCGATACCGTGACGACATCGGCGATTTTTTCAGCCTTGCACTCAACCCGGTGGCCGGCTCATCAACGAAATTTGAAGTGGACATCCCCGCTTTCTATTGCGGGGAAAGTCCGGAGTTCTATTTCGAGGTTCTGGCCAGTGACGACACCATTCGGACTGAACCGTACGATGCGCCTCAGAATTATTACTCCTACAAGGTCGGCGTCGACATCGCCACGCCCATCATCACTTCCAACTTCGAAAACGGCTTGTCCAACGGCTGGTCCACGTTCGGGCTGTGGCATCTCACCGACGTCTGTGCCCCGCCGAACGTCTGTGAGGGATCGAAATGGGCGTACTTCGGTGATGACGCATCGTGCAATTACGATCAGGGATCGGTCTTCGGCTGGTTGACCATGCCAAACACCATTTTCGAGGATGAAGGAATAAACTTGAGGTATGCGTTGACGATTTGCCACTGGCTGGAACGAGAACTCGGGGGGTCTTTCGAGACGGCGGATCTGTACGTCGATGGGCTCTCGAACTTTGAATTTGAAGATACGAATTTCGGTTGGGAATCCGTCAGCGTCGATTTGGATTTTATCGAGAGCGGCTCACACACCCTGGCCCTTTACTTCGACTCTCGCGACGCTCAGGCCAATCTGTCCCGGGGTTGGGTCGTCGATGAGCTTACCATCAGCAAGATCGTGACTGAGTGCACTTTGATTCGCCCCTGCCCGGGGGATTGCGCCAACGGAGACCGTGTTGTTGATGTTCTGGATCTCCTGGAGATTCTTGCGGTGTGGGGCATCAACTCGTCCGCCTGCGACATGATTCCCGAAGGGGCTCCCAATGGCATCATTGACGTGTTTGACTTGCTCGAAGTGCTTTCCTCTTGGGGATCATGCGACGGCCCCTGAACCGAGCCCCATCCAATCTTTCCAGGAACAATCGAGGGTAGATGACGATCACGAGGGGGAGGACTATACTTGCCACCCTAAGGCGAGCAGTCGCCAGGACAAGGTCAAGGGCTAGTAGCTCAGTTGGTTAGAGCGCACCCCTGATAAGGGTGAGGTCGGAGGTTCGAGTCCTCCCTGGCCCACTTCAAGCAACCCCCTGCCTCGTCAGGGGGTTGTTTTTTCATACCGATGCATGCAACTGAATCGATGGCTGACCTGGAATGCAATGCCTGTAGTTTCGAATCCTGCATTCGCCCAGAAAATGCAACCAACAAACTTGCTGAAACTTGTATCATGCGATGTTCGTGCCCGGAAGTTCGCCTGGCACACTTTCACAATCCGACAGGTCATCAGGTCGATGTCTCATGATGCGAAATATTTTCCTTCCCATCCTGGTCAGTGGTTTGTGCTTGTTCACCATGTCCTGTCAGTCCATGCCCAACAGCTCTCGAAGCCGATCCCGACATGCGACCCGCATTCCGGCTGAGGATGTGCAGGCCGAACTCATGGCCTACACCGATTCCTACACGGCCATCCTCTCCCAGGCGATCGATCGAATCAGCACGGCGCTTCCTGGGCAGCGTGCGGTGCTCCACGACGCCAAGCTCCGAAATGTCCAGAACGCGATCAACATTGCCGCCGGTCCGAATCCCATCGGCGGATTGCTTGACATGACGGTCATGGTGTCACTCCAAAGGCGAGTCGCCGAGGACTACTGGATACCGGAACGATTCGGCGATGACGGCCAGCCTCTGCTCAGAGCGCTTCAGCTTCTCGAGCAGGAAATCTGGTTGATCGTCGACCGGTCGCTGGATGAGGAGGAGGCCACGGCCCTGCGAACGCTCATCCCGGAGATCCGTGAACGATTCAAGGGGCAGGTGATGGTCTCGGCCATCCGAGCCAGCGACTTTGCGGATGATCGCCGCGCGACCGTCGCCAATCTTGAAGGTGGCAGCAGCCTCCTCACGCTCTTCCAACTCGATCCGCTCGCGGGTCTGAATCCGGCGGCCCAGGAACTCGCTCAATCGCGTTTGCTGGCGGAGCGGGCCTTTTTCTGGGCGAAACGACTGCCGCTCATTCTCAACTGGCAGGTCCAGGACATCATCTTGGAAGCGCTGGCCGAACCGGAGACGCAGCAAATCCTCAACGCCACGACGCAGCTGTCGGAATCAAGCCAACGTCTCACGACCGTGGCGGAGGAGCTCTTGCAGCAGTTGCCTCAGGAACGAAAGGCGGCGCTCGTGCAGTTGAGCGAACTGATGGCCACGGAGCGCGAGGCGGCAATGGAACAACTGGCCTCTTTCGCCACGACGGAGCGCGAAGCCGCATTGAACCAGGTATTCGAGGGCCTCGCAGCGGAACGCGAGTCGATTCTTCGAATCTTCGAGCAGGAGGAAGTCAAGCTCCGCGGCTTGCTAGGCGACTTGCGTCAGACCATCGACGCCGGAACTTCTCTGAGCAATTCACTCAACACGACGCTGGAGTCGACCCAGCACATGCGAGAAAGCTTCGCTCAAACATCGGATGAGCCTCGTCCGGATCGGCCCCCGTTCGATATCGCCGAATATCGACACATGGCTGAATCCACGACAGTCACCATCGAAGAGCTGAACCGATTGATCATGTCCTTGTCCGATCTCGTGGACGCCCCGGCTTCCGAGTCGCGGAATTCGCGGCTCGCCGGTGCGGCGAATCACGTGCAGACGAGTCTGTCGGATCTGATTGAATTGAGCTACAAACGGGGCCTCATTCTGGTCGCGGTCTTCCTCATTGGGGGACTGAGCGTCGCCTTGATCTACCGACTGATCGCAACTCGATTCCTCGTGTCTCGAAGCGATTGATCATGGGAACCCCGGAGCATCGGGGTTGAAGAGCGAGCATCCATCGGACGCCCTCATCATCGAACGTTCGAACCGGCGTCCTCCAGCCACTCAAGCACGCGCGACTCGAGGACGGGATAGAACGGGTTATGCCGCAACCGCAACAGCCAGTCCGATGAAAAACGAAGCAATCCCCGCTCGCCTTGGAATGCAAGCTGCCCGAGATGTATGCCGCCCGTATTCGTTTCATTCTGGGCCCGATCGATATGCCCATACAGGGGATCGTCAGGCGGAAAGGGCAACGCAACGTGGGAAAGCGAGATTATCCCACTGGGCCATTCAAGATCCAGAGGCTCAATCGTCACTTCGGATGAGAACGAATCCTTGCGATGACACACGACGATGACGCTGTCAGTGTTTTCGTTCCTCAACAAGGTCAGTTTGAAAGGCAGATTCGAATTGTTCATCAACCGCATCGACATCGGCCCCGGATCGGAAACCAGAATCGAACTCTTCACGCTTACCCGGTTGATGTCAAAGAGAAACAACTCGTGACCCTCCGGGGCAAGGTGCTCCAAGAGATTGTCGATCACGGCGTCCGTCGACACGGTCGCATCAACCGATGACAGAAGCACGAGAGTCGGAGGAAAACCTGCAATCATCCCTTCTCCCGCTCGGGCTTCGATGCGGCGGGCGACGGAGCGCGTCAGACGGTGAACCTGCTCACCGGCATTGATCGCGAACGAGTTGTATTTGAATGGATCGAATTCAGGCAGAATGTCCGCCCATGCCAACTTCTGAAGTCCTGGCAGCATCGACAACCGGCGTTTCCATTTGGCCACCGCGGCCGCGGGCGAGACGCCGATCGCGGGGGAGATGAGTACCAGGCTGGCGGGGGCAGGTGTCTCCATGCCATCCAGCACATCCAGTTCGTAATTCAGGGCCAACGGAGCCCCCGTCGAGTAGCCGATGATGTGGATCGAATCGTCCGGGACGTTCTTCGCCAGATGCCTCATCCCCAACCGGACGGCAGCCGCCATGTCCTCCCAGGTGATCGTCGTCAAACCCGAGGGGGCGGTGCCATGACCCGGAAGACGCAACCCTACCACCCAATACCCTTGCCGATGCAGCGATTCACCGATCGCGCGAAGACTGTAGGGTGAATCGGACATGCCATGCAGCAGCAGCACGCCCCCTCGCGGTTCCTCGTGCATCAGTTCGAACGTGCGATTCCAATCGGGATTCAGGTGACGTGGATCGACCTGACTGCCAGCGCTGTATCGAGCGAGCGCAAGGGCCGGGCCGGTTTCCGTCTTCGAGTACACCTGCGCATCGAGTCGGTCATAGAGCTTTGCCTCCAACGCTTGGTAATCTTCGAGCGTGACGACCTCATCGGCATGTTCACTCGTGAACTCACCATCCAGAATCTCGGTGTGCCACACTTCAAGAGCCGGGCCACTTCGCACCATGTAGACATACAGCCCGAGTATCCCCACGACGAACCCAAGCAGGGCCACCAGAAAATATCGCCCCAGAAACCAGAGCACCCGCCTCATGCGTTTCATGATCTCATTACTCCTCGAACTGCGGGTAGTCCCGGTCGAGCTCCCAGAACTGGCCGACGACGTGGCGCAGCGGACGGCCATGCTCGACGCCGGGCATGCGACCGTCGCGGAGGACCAGTATCAGATCGGAAAGCACGGCCGGGTTGGAGATGAAGTAGCCGTGGCCCATCCAATCGGTCCTGAGATCGACGTCCACGAACTGGATTTCCGGAAACAGAGCCATGCTCTCGTGTTGCTCCGCGGTCAAGTCGCCAAAGACCATCTGCCCCAACCGGCGTGCGCTCGAGAACAACCACGAGGCGATCCCGATCGCCCGGTCGTCCTCGGAGAGGTAGATGGTCATCATCTCCGGCACGTGGTGAAGGCCATCGGCCACGACTCGCATACGTGTGACCTGGACATCCAGGTCCGCCGCGGCCAGGACCACCGTACCCAGCTTCAGCGCCTTGCGTGTGTCGACGCCCTGGGCCCGGCACTCGATGTGCAATTCTCGCAAAGCCGACAAGAGCACGTCCGTCCCCCGGCTGTGGGCCACGATGTGGATCTTCTCCACATCCTCGCACGCCGCCAGGAACCGGAGCGACTCCCGGAGATGAAAGATCGTGAACTCGCCCGACTCACGATCGTGGGTGTAACCCCGCAACAGACCCGGGCTCCCCGCGGGCCAGGTGTAGATGATCGGCACGCCCACGCGCCCCATGAAATGCCAGAGCTGCGCCATTCGGTACGCCGCCTCGTCAAAAGTGTTGTTGAAGCCATGTACGAAGACGAAGAGTTCCTTGCGAGGCGTCATCGCCAGACGCGCGGTCAGCAATTCCCCGATCTTGGCTGTCGTCTCTGCCCGGGCGGCCAGGATTTCGGGTTTGGGCTGGGGGCGACCGTCGATCTCGACGAACCGCGTCACCGAGGAAGGAGCCCTGACGATCTCGGTGATCTCGGTAACTCGCAACGGCAGGCTCTGCGAACGCTTTCGTGTTCGACTCTCTTTCACTAGAGTGTCCCAGGGGACGTCCCGACCGATGGACACGACGCATCGTCCCAGGGCGAGCGATTCGGACCGACCGAATCCGTATTTCAAATTACCGTTCCGGTCTGTCGTCGGCTCGCGGTCGGTGAGGTAATACAGGACGACTTCGTTGCTCTGAAATTCCTCCGGCACGTCGGCAAAGGGATTCTCCTCCGAACCGACGAAGAGATTGGGCGTCGTGGAGAGTTTCTGTGTGCAGCCACACTCGGCGAACACGACAAGACTGACGAAGAAAACGATCAGGCTTCGATTCTTCGACATGATGATCTCCGGATTCCGTTGTGTCTGGCGCCTTCCACCGATCCTGAATCTTGCGCCGCCTAAGTGGGCTCACTAATAAGAATCAATCACGCAACAGGCAGTACCGATTTGAGTATCAAATATGGTTAAACCCATATACTGTCAGTGTACATACTACAATCGTCTGATCCGATCGAGATCCTCATGGAATTACAGGGAATTGCCCTAATTACGATTGTTCTGGTGATGGCCGAGATCGCCGGCGTGCTGCTCGCCATCGATGCGGTCATGCGACGTCGATCCTCGCAAGGGGCCATCGCCTGGTGCATTGCGCTGATCACGATGCCCATCATCGTCATCCCGTTGTATCTCGTGCTGGGCCGCACCCGATTCCTGGGCTACACCGAAGCCTTGCGCGAAGCGGAAGCGGAGATGGGCGAGAACGTTTCGAACTGGCACGACCAGATGGCGTCCCTGGCCGCGGATCCCCACGATGGTTTACAGGCGATCGAGACTCTCACGCGACGCTTGACTGGCGTTCCGTTCACTCGTGGCAATCGTGTCAGCCTGCTCATCGACGCCGAGGCAACCTATGGGGCCATGCTTGAAGCAATATCGCACGCTGAATCGTATGTGCTGGTTCAGTTCTACATCGTTCGCGATGACAAGGTTGGCCGCGCCCTGCGCGATACCCTGATCGAGAAGGCGAAGTCAGGGGTGAGGGTACACTTCCTTTACGACGAGATCGGTTCCATCAAGCTTCCCGTCGCGTATCTCGACGCCATGCGTACTGCATCCATCGAGGTTTCGGGTTTTCGCACGACCCAGGGTCTGCGCAATCGATTTCAGATCAACTTTCGAAACCATCGCAAACTGCTCATCGTGGATGGTTGTACCGGATTCATCGGGGGTCACAATCTTGGTGAGGAATATCTGAAGTACCGGGACACGCATCTTCGCATCGACGGGCCGGCGGCACAGCAGATTCAGTTTACGTTCCTCAAGGACTGGTATTGGGCCACCCGTCAACTCATTGATGTCAGTACCGAAATCCACGTCGATCCCGACCACGACGTGTCCGTGTCGATCGCCAACACGGGGCCGGCCGATCGCATGCCCAACTGCAGCGTCCTCTTCTCGACGATGGTTTCCTCGGCCACCCATCGCGTCTGGATCACCAGCCCCTACTTCGTGCCCGACGATGTCATGGCAAGAGCGCTTCAATCCGCGGCTCTCCGAGGTGTTGATGTGCGCATCCTGCTTCCCGATCAGGCGGATCAAAGGCTCGTGGAATTCGCATCCTTCACGTATTACGAGGACATGACAAAGACTGGCGTCAAGCTCTATCGCTATCGAGGCCGATTCCTGCACCAGAAGGTGATCCTGGTGGACAACGAGCTGGCCGGTATCGGAACCGTGAACCTCGACAATCGATCCTTGTATCTGAATTTCGAGGAGACGGCGTTGATCGCCGATGTCGGATTCGCACGTGAAGTGGAAGCGATGTTGCAGGCCGATCTCGAGTGTTGTGACGAAGTCTCAGGTGCCCATTTCGACCAGAAGCCATTGCACTTCCGCGCCGCCGCCCGGCTCGCTCGCCTGACATCGCCCATTCTATGATCTGAACCGCAGAGCGCCGTTGATGATCTGCCGACGCTGTGGGGTAAGTGGAGTACATACCCCTGATTGATTTCCTCTCGAACCAGTTGATGACTCAAGTCAATCGATTCGCCGGGCCTGCATCGGATTGATGCGAGCCGCCCTCCAGGCGGTTTTTCACATGGAAAAATTGGAATTTCAAGATTCTTTGTTCGCCAGTGATCTCGAGATATGGAATTTCATCGGTTTTCACTAGCAGGGAAAACCGACTCAACTCGCAAACCGGGGGAATGCGAAGCGAGGATCGGAGACAGCACATCCTGATAATTGATCGCCGAGGGCACATCTCCGACCTCATCGAGATTCGAATCGGACAAGTCGGGCCACCCTGAATGAACGCCTGCCTTAAGTCCTTCCGTCCCGACTTCGTTGCCAATGACCATCATCACCGAGCCTGCCCCATGATCGGTGCCGAAGCTCGTGTTCTCGCGGAGACGCCGGCCAAATTCCGTCATCGTGACCAGCGTCACTCGCTCTTGCAGGCTTCCGAGATCGGTGAGGAACGCATCGATCCCGCTGGCCAGCGTGGTCATCAGCGAACCGATCACCTGCTGCTGGACGAAATGCGTGTCCCAACCCCCCAGGTCGATGGTGGACGTGACGAGTCCGACCTCGGCCTTGATCAGGCGAGCGATCTCGCGCAGTCCTCGGCCAAAATCATGATTCGGATAGACCGCACCATGTTCCGGTTCCGCGTTCTGGTTTCGAATCTCGCGTAGTCGTTTCACTGCGGCGATGGTGTCGTGGGCCGCCTGACC
>JAPULD010000459.1 GCA_027295365.1 Planctomycetota bacterium | reverse complement strand
GCCTGCTCAGGCCATCGGGAGAAAGTAGGTCGCCTGACAGCCCGGTGCCTCGGTGATCGTCACGCGATCGACCTGGGCCAGGTTCACCAGTTTCACCTGCACCGCTTGAGCGATGTGCTCGGCAATCAACTCGGCACTGGGGTTGATCAGGTCAAATGGGGGCGTGACGTTGAAATCGCCATCGACGAACGGGGCGATCACGGCATCGAGGGCACATTCCACGGCGTGAAAATCGCACACCAGCCCATCCTGATCCAACGACTCACCCTTGACGAACAGCACCACCCGCCAGTCGTGGCGATGGGATTCCTCCAATTCGCCTTGCATCACAATGGCATGGGAAGCATTGAATTCGCGTTGCACGGACAATTCGTACATTAGCGAACTATAGCGGGTTGACTTCAAAATCTGGATTACCCTGATCCCGTTCTTCCTATTCCCAACTCCCTATTCCCAAATCCCTTCCCCACTTCTATCCTTAGCCCATGATTGAATCATCCTCCAGCGAAGCTCCCCTGATGTTGTCCGTGTCCGGCATGCGAGGCATCGTGGGACAGACCATGACCTCCGAGGTGGCGGAGGCCTATGCCGGTGCGTTCGGGTCGTACATCCGCTCGACGGGGGTACTGGCTCCGACCATCTGCCTGGGGCGGGACAGCCGACCTTCGGGGGCCGAGTTGATGCAGGCCGCCTCGATGGGGCTGAGAAGCGTGGGCTGTCGCGTGATCGAGCTGGGAGTCGTCGCCACGCCCACGGTTGGGGTGGAGATCCTCACCAGCCAGGCCGAGGGAGGGATGGTGATCACCGCCTCGCACAACCCGACACCCTGGAATGGCATCAAGTGCCTCAACGCAGATGGGGTGGCCCCGCCTCCCGATATGGCGGGTCAGATCATCGAGCGATTCAAGGCGAAGCAGATCGATCTCGTGCTGGAGGGAGCCGAGGGAGATGTTCTTGTCGATGATGGGGCCAACGAAAGGCATCTCAAACGCGTACTCAAATGCGTCGATGCCGAATCGATCTGCGATGCCTCGATCAAGGTCGTGCTCGACTCGGTCAACGGAGCGGGGTGTGAGTCGGGCTTCATGCTGCTCAAGGCTCTGGGATGCGAGGTCGTGCATCTCAATGGCGAACCGACGGGGCTGTTCGCCCACACGCCCGAGCCGACGGAGGCAAATCTGACCGACTTGGCGGCGCGCACAAAAGTCGAAAGGGCGGCCATCGGCTTTGCCCAGGACCCCGATGCCGATCGTCTGGCGGTTGTCGATGAGCATGGCTCCTACATCGGTGAGGAATACACGATGGTGCTGGCGGCCAAGTGCGTACTCGATCAAACTTCAGGCGGGGGGGTGATCGCGGCGAATCTATCGACCAGCAGGATGATCGACGATCTGGCGGCTCGGTATGAAGGCGTTCGCGTCGTGCGCACCAAGGTGGGCGAGGCCCACGTCGTCGAGGCTCTCAAGGCATCGGGCAAAGAGGCTTTGCTGGGAGGCGAAGGCAATGGAGGCGTCATCCTCCCGGGGGTGTGCTGGGTGCGCGACAGCCTTGGTGCGATGGCGTTGACATTGAGCCTGCTGGCCAACGAGAATAAGCCCTTGAGTGAGATTGTCGCGTCGCTGCCCAAGTACACGATGATCAAGCAAAAGTTCGACTTGTCGGACGTGGGGGGCCTCGATGCGGTGGCCGGGATGATTCAGACGCTCAAGGAAACCTACGCCGATGCGGATCAGAACGACTCGGATGGGATTCGCCTGGACTTTTCAGATGGCTGGGTGCATCTGAGACCCAGCAATACCGAGCCCATCGTGAGATTGATCGGCGAAGCGAAGGACGAGGAAAGGGCGTGGGAATTGATCAACGAAGTGGTGGGGGTGGTGGGGTTGAGGTGAAAGAACCGATTCAATCATTTGTTCATTTTGTAGGCGATCCTACTTAGAAAGCCATCGGCGGTATCTCGAATGCACTCGTCATCACTCTGTGCCAGCGTTTCGAGACGCTCGCGATGAGGGACAAGCAGATTTACATCGAGACTCTGCAACAACCAACAGTTCGCTTCTCGCACCGAGGTTGAGGGATCGCTCACGCCAGCGAAAACAATTTCCAAACATATATCAATATCGAAGGAATCATTATTCATGAGTGCATCGACAGCAGCTTCGCGATACTCAACCTCCGAACGTTGCATCGCGGCTCGAATAAATGGAACCAAACGGTGGTGTTGCGATTCAAAATTTGCCATATCATACAACGCCCGTACGCGAACATTGAGCGATGGGTCATTCTTGTGGACATCCAGTAGTCGATCGAAAATATCGTCAGCCGCGTGTCCAAAATAGGCCATGGAGCCCAATGCACCGCTGGCGAATAATCGCACCTCTTCATCCTCGTGTATTAATGCATCCAGTAGTGCGTCGAGAGGGGCAGCGCTGTAGGCACTAAGAATTCGCAATCCACTGACAGCCGAAAGACGAACACGTCGATTTGAATCGTCAAGCAGTGGCACGATCCATTCAATGGATCGCTTTGGATTTCGTTCATCTGTACACGCAAGGGCCGCCCATTCGCGAATGCGTGGATTCTCGTCCTTGAGATAGGAAGCGATTACGCGATAACAGCGTTCCGAAGATTCACCTTCGAGCACAATTGCGGCATTCAGCAGCCACGTAATGAGAAGATGGTGATTGGAGTCATCAGCCTCGCTTTGCGACAAATCGATGCAAGCGTCGGCGACGAGCTCCCACTGCCACCGATAGAGCAATGAGGAATCGTGAACCTTGCCGCTAAAATTTGAATTCCCGTACACCTTTTCGTAGTCGCTCTGAGTTCGCAGTTCAAGCCCGGCAAAGGCCCAGTCATTCTCGGGAAGACGCAACGCAAGTATCAACAACGTCCTGGGTGTGAGGATGATCCAGCCTTCGGTGCGAATGCGAGGTTGCATACAGAGGAGGTAGGCACCGAGAAAAACAGGCAGCCCGAGCCAGGCCCGCTTCCAGCGTCGTCTTGTCCGAAAGAGTATTCGCACGTGCTTCGCCTCGTTTCCGCATTCGGGACAGCGCAGTGCCTCGGTGACTGTCATGTCGTACCAGCATTTGGGGCATCGGCGCCGGCCTCGGGATCGATCCGAGAACAGCGACCACCACAGCAATGCGAACCCAGTAATTCCCAGTGCGATTCCCGAGCCCCAGAACAGCCAGTCCGTTTGCATGTCGGAATTGTAGCGTTGATTGATGGTCGAGATCAACTGTTCAGCGATTGGGCCCAGCCCAATGCTTTGTTGGGCGATTGCATGCTCTGATTCGAAACATTGGGCTGGGCCCAATCGCTGAACGAAATCCAATCGCTCGACGAAAATCAATCGCTTTACGAAATCGATGAAATGTTGAGATCGTTGGGCATGTGACGTTCGTATGGTTTGACGAACGACCAGTGTTGCCTGGGCAGTCCGGCGCGAACTGGGTTCATCTCGACATAAGCAATCGCCTTCTCGATCTGGGCTTCGCTGTTCAAATAAACGTTCCAGCCACCTTGAGCCCATGGTGAAGGAACCACACCATTGCGAATATGTTTCGTAAGTGGATGCAGGCCCTTCTCATTGAGCAACTTCGTCGCGCGGCCTTTGAGATGGCCAGCGATCTGCTCGATCCTTCGCCCACATCTTCCAATGACCAGATGCACATGATCAGACATGATGCTGCAGGCCAGTATTGGATAGCCACTTTGTTCCATGGCAATGGCAAAGCCATGGCCCACGCATTGGGCCTGTTTGCCAGTGAATATGACTGGCGGATATTGAAGCGATCGTTTTGCATCAAGGCGTCGTTGTCGATCGTGTTTGCCATGCGCAAGTGAAGCAGGCGTGTTCACCTTGGTGGCTGGCCCAAAGCGTAGTAAATCCCATTGGCGTACGAAATCAGACCATGATCCTCGTGGGTCGTTGGGAAGCCAGAAACCATAGGCACTGAAGATTGCATGGTACGCCTTGACCATTCGAACAATCGTAACAACATTCATTGTTAAGCGATTGGGCCCAGCCCAATGTTTCTTGTTGTGTTTGCGTTCCCTGTCCCGAAACGCGGGGCTGGGCCCCGCCGCTAAACATATTGGGAATCGGATGTTAATGAGAGATGCGTTTATGCGACTCGCGCACGTCCCATTGCATGGGTTCCACTGAACAATCGATGTGCACCATGAAGAAGCCGCCTCGGTGTTCGTTGACGAGGGGCCAGAGGATCTTTCGATCCGTCTCGGGAATATCAAGCTTCTCGATGTCATCGATCTTCACCCACTCCAGCGAGCCTTCATTGAACGTCATATCGACGATCTCGTCGTGGGCGATGGGGCGCATCACTTCGTAGATGAAGATCAGCCAGTGGTGTTCATTCTCGTACGCCTTCTCGGAAACAATCCCCGTCAGATGCAACAGATCCCGGGGGATGTCGAGCTTGACTTCCTCGCTGATTTCCCGGACCGCGCCATCGTGGGGCGATTCGCCTTCGCTGACCTCGACCTTGCCCCCGATGGGACTGTACATGCCCAGATTGGGCGACTTCGCCCGATGCAGCATCAACAGTTGGTCTTGATCGTCGTAGAGATAACACAGCACCGCGATGCGGTAGGGCAAAGTTGTGACATCGTGATTGGACATGGTGTTCAAGTAGGCGGATCCGTGGAGGCCGAGGTTTCGGGGTTCCGGGGGCGGGGGCCGGGATTCCGGGGGGGGTCAGGATGAGACCTGTCCTACGACATTCCGGGCTTCGGGGTTCTTGGTGTTCGATGTCTTCAGCAGGATTCGCAAGGTCTCGATCACATGCTCGCTGGGAGGAGCCAGGGGCAGACGCAACGTTCCGGTATCCTTACCCTCCAAGGCCAATGCTGCCTTGAGGGGCACCGGGTTCGAGTCCAGGCTCAACAGGTTCGTCGCGATCGGATACAGCTCCTGATGAATCGCCCTAGCCTTGGTCCACTCGTTCTGCTCGATGGCATGCCACATGGCTGCGACCCGCCCGGGCAGTAGATTCGAGAGCACCGAGATGACGCCCTGGCCCCCGATCGAGGCCATGGGCAGGGTGAGGGGGTCATCCCCCGAAAGCACTGCCAAGTCGGTTCGGGAAACCGTCTGGTTGACGAGATCGAGTCCCCCCGTGGCATCCTTGATCGCCACGATATTGGGGTGCTGGGCCAGCTTCACGATCGTCTCGATGCTCTGGCAGACACCCGTTCGGCCCGGAATGTTGTAAAGCACGATCGGCAGGTCGCATGAATCGGCGATCGCCATGAAGTGCCCATACAACCCGGCTTGAGATGGCTTGTTGTAATAAGGATTCACCTGGAGCGAGGCATCAGCCCCGGCTTCAAGAGCAAGCCTGTGAAGCTGGATCGCGTGCTTCGTGTCGTTCGCACCAGCCCCCGCGATCACCTTCAGGTCATTCTCACGTGCCAGTTCCGTGGTCGTTTCGACCATGAGTCGATGCTCGTCTTCGCTGAGGGTGGGGGATTCCCCCGTGGTGCCGCAGGGGACGACACCCTTGACGCCCGCGACGGACTGCACGCGGATGTTGTCCTTCAGGCGTTTGACATCGACCTTCGCCCCGTCCTGGGTGAAAGGGGTGACAAGGGCGGTGAAGACGCCTCTGAAGATCGTGTCGTGGTCGCTCATGGTTTCAATCCCTGTTTCGATAAGTAAAACGGTTTCGATTATCGCGTGGGGGCGTTCGCCGCCGCCTCACGCATCAAGGCCTTCATGTCGGCGACCGCCTGCCTGATCCCGACAAAGATGGCGCGACTGACGATGGAATGGCCGATGTGCAGTTCACGCAGGTCAAGCAGGGCGGCGATGGGCTGGACGTTGAAGTAGTTGAGGGCATGCCCGGCGTTGAACCGCATGCCGCACTCGCCAATCAGTTTGCCCACGATGCGGATTTTCTCCAGCTCATCAACGACTGCCTTGCTCCGGGCATCACGACCATGGTGGTAGAAGGCGTGGGCGTAGGGGCCGGTGTGGATCTCGCAGACCTGGAAGCCGCACGTCTGGGCGGCCTCGATTTGTCTCGGCTCGGCATCGATGAAGGCGCTGACGATGAGTCCCGCGTCCTGAAGTCTGGCCACGACGTCCTTGAGGCGCTCCACCTGACC
>JAPULD010000458.1 GCA_027295365.1 Planctomycetota bacterium | reverse complement strand
AAGCTGCTGGGCTATGCCCACCCCGCGGATTTCGAAACCGAAGTCAAGATGTCTAAGAACGCTCAGACGGTGCTCGACTTCTATGAAAATCTGCGCCCACTGGTGAGGCAGAAGGCCAAACTTGATCTTGCGGAATTCAATGCCGCCAAACAAAGCCATACGAACAATCCTCAGGCCACTTTGAAGCCCTGGGATACTGACTTCTACAAAGGTCGGCTGATGCAGGCGAAGTACGCGGTCGATCCTCAAGTCATTCGCGAATACTTCAGCCTTGAAAACGTGCTCGATGGGCTCTTCAGCATCACGCAATCGCTCTATGGCCTGACCTATCGCGATGTCACCAGCCAGGCCGGTTCGATGGACCTGCCCATCTGGCAGGAAGACGTGTCACTGTGGGAAGTCACCGACACCAAGTCGGGGGAGATGCTGGGGCATTTCTATCTGGATATGCATCCAAGGGCCAACAAGTATGGACACGCCGCCCAGTGGAATCTCATCGATCACAAGGTCTGGAGCGACGGCACCACGACCCGCCCCCTCGCGGCTCTCGTGTGCAACTTCACCAAACCCACCGCCGACAAACCCTCGTTGATGAGTCACGACGAAGTGGTCACGTTCTTCCATGAGTTTGGACATTGCCTGCACACCATTCTCAGCAACACAAAATACGACTGGTTCGCGGGAACGTCCGTCGAGCGGGATTTCGTGGAAGCTCCTTCGCAGATGTTCGAGAACTGGGTGTGGGATGCCGATGTCCTGAAAACCTTTGCCAAGCATTACAAGACGAGAGCTCCCTTCCCCGATGCACTGCTCGATGGCATGATCAAGGCCCGGTACCTCGGGTCGGGGATGACGGCCGAACGACAGTTCTTCTATGGCCTGTTCGACATGACGCTCCACACTGATGTCGATGGCACCGTGGACACCACGCAGATCGCGCACGATCTCTGGGATCCCGAGAAACAAAACGTCGAGCTGTACGACCCGGTGCCCAACACATTCTTCCACGCCGCATTCGGTCATCTCACGGGGTATCAAGCCGGTTACTACGGCTACCAGTGGTCGCTCGTTTACGCCTGCGACATGTTCGAGCGATTCAAGGAATTGGGCATGCTCAACCCCGAAGCGGGCATGTACTATCGCGAGAAGATCCTGAGCCGTGGCTCGACCATGGACAGCCTCGATATGGTCAAGGATTACCTCGGCCGCGAACCCGACATGAAGCCCTTTCTGAAGAATCTCGGGCTGGAGCCCTGAGCGAAACGATTAAAAGAAAACCCTCAATCGAAAGATGGATGGTGGGGTCGGACGAAAGTCCGGCCCTGTTAATTTAAGAGTTATCAGTTCACAGTTTTCAGTTGTTGGCAATCGATCTTCGATCTTTGGCTCATGGCTCATGGCACATGGTTATTCCGGGGGTGGCTCATGGCGATGGTTTTCAGACACGCCAGCCTCAAAAGCTTCACCCTGCGATTCCCAATACCATGATGTAGGAAAGGATTTCAACCATGCCCCTGATACGAACAAAACACGACAGAGTAATCGGCGGCGTTTGCGGCGGGATCGCCCGCTGGCTGGGATGGGACCCTTCAGTGGTTCGCGTCACGTACGCTTTGGTGTCATTCTTCTCCGCCGCGTTCCCGGGGATTTTCGTGTACATCATCCTCTGGATCGTGATACCCGAGGATGTCTATTAGCCCCGCCCTCCGGATGAATAATTTTGTGTTGAATACTTATTTCCCCCAGTGAAACAGGTGTGGAGTATCGAACTCACCGGCCGCCAATCGCTTTGCCGACTGTCGCTTCGACTTGCACTCGGGCATCGCTTCAATGAGACGACTGGCTTCTTCGGGATATAAACGTCCAATCAGCAGAACGATGTCGCGAATTGACTGTTGCCCTCGCCAATGGAATGTCTCTGGCGCTGTCTCCATGATGATCTCACTCATTCGTTTCCAAAGATCGCCATCACAAATCGTCGCCTGGGTCAATACCATGAGCGCATAAGCACGTCGACTCGGATCTTTGATATCGCGGCAGTGTTGCAGTGTCTTGTCAATCGCACTCTCAATCAGTACCGGTTCAAGCTTGCGACACATCATCGCGTTGATCGGCCACGCCCTTACCGCGACCCTTTCATATTCATCATCGATTTCATCGGCGGACACGAACGCCTCGAGTGCGATCGAGGTACAGATTTTTTCATCTGTTGCGTATCGCACGGCATAGGCCAAGGCTTGGACACGGAACCAGAGGCCGTCTACCTCCCGAGCCATCTGGAGTGCATTCGGCTGTCTTTCCACCAAGGCACGAATTGCTCGATCGCGCTGCTCGGTTGGCATCGGATTAGTGTTGTCGGAAGCTCGCATGGTCTTTTAGCAATTCAATCAAGTACACGCCAGTCAGTCGGCTCATCGCTCTGGCGCACCACTTTCCGATACAGCGTGTCGCGCTCGACCGGCTCAAACCCCGCATCCCGGATCGCCTTCTGCAATTCGAACACACCCACCTCTTGGTGCGTGGGATCATCTTCATCTGAACTGATCAGCTTGGTGATGTCGTACCAGACGACCGTGCCGTCAATGTCGTCGGCCCCGTTCTGCAGCATCACCTGGGCCATCTCCAGCGACTGCATGATCCAGAACGCCTTGACGTGGGGAAAGTTGTCCAGCATCAGGCGGCTGATCGCCAGCGTCCGCAGATTCTCCAGCCCAGTCGGGGCGGGGAGGTGTTCAAGTTCGCTTTTGTCGGGGAAGAAGGGCAGGGGGATGATCGTCTGGTAGTAGCCATTCCCCCCGGCATGCTCTGGCATCGGGAGACGCTCGTTCGGATAAGCGTCATCATTCCCATACAACACCACGGCATCGCCTTGGTCACCATCGTGTTTGGTCGCCTGCTGCAAGGCGATCCCTTGATCCGCCGCCCAGTCGCGCAACGTCGCGTCCTGTTGCTCGCGCAGAATCAACATGTGCCCGATTCGTTCGGCCCGACTCTCGACATGTCCATACAACATCGTCGCGTTGGTATTGAGTCCCAGTTCATGGGCTGCCCGATGCACATCGAGCCATTGAAAGGCTTTGATCTTGCCCTTGAAGGCTTCATCGTGCACGCGATCATCAAACACTTCGGCACCACCACCCGGAAGTGACCCTAATCCTGCTTCCTTCAACTCGGAAAGAACGGCCCTGTACCCCTCGACCCCATCCTTGCCTCGTTTGGAGATCCGAGCCAGATGAACGATCTCGACCGCGGTGAACGCCTTGATGTGCAGTTGTGGCGCGACCTCACGAATCGCCAACATCATGTCGGTGTAATAGTCGAAGGGAAGCCAGGGATGCAGACCCCCCACGATGTGCAGCTCCGTGGCCCCCCCCGAGGCGGCCTTGATGGCCTCTTCCTTGATCTGCTCGATGGAAAACTCGTACGCCCCTTCCTGGTCCTTCTTTCGATAAAACGCACAGAACGTACAGCTCAAGGCGCAGACATTTGAGTAATTGATATGCCGATTGACGTTGTAGTAGGCGATCTCGCCATGCATCCGCATTCGGACTTCGTGAGCCATCCCCCCCAGCGTCCAGATATCAGGCGTTTCATACAGCGTCATCCCATCCTCGAAGCTCAGCCGCACACCATCGCGGACCTTGTCGGCGATATCGAGCAGTCGAGGATCGAAGTTGGGTCGCCTCTGGAGGGCTTCTCGGGGAGTTTCGAGGGTCGTCATTGAAGTTCCAGGCCGGGGGATTCACGAAACGGTACAGGTCGGACATCTTAGCCTGCCCATCGAACCCGCACCGGTTCACCATCTTCTCCAGTCGCGCTGGAGTGACGGCGAGCCCCCGGCCCGATGGGGTATCGCGCAATCAGCCTGAAGGCCCATGAAACAAGGGTCGATAGCCATCGGTGCCGAGCGGTCGGTCCCAGGGAAGGGGACCGCCGACCCGGTTCTGCACAGACCAATTTTTCGAGGCCAAGGAGGCAGCGCGATGTCATCAAAGGGATACGGAAATCGAACGAACGGGTACGCCGACCAGAAGTCGAGGCAGCGTCACGCGCTCCGTCAGACCATTGATCAGCATCGCCAGCAGTTGCAATCCGAAAAGTCGAAGGTGGAGAAGTTCGCCGACCAGATGAGGAAAACCCGGCACGACGCCTCGTTCATGTCCACGGTGGACGTCCAGCGTCTCATGTCGCAGCTCGAAACACAATTCAGCCAGTTGCAGACCCAGCAGAGCGCTTTGGGCAACCAGTACGAGGAACTGACCCTCCAGGTCCAGGATGTGATCCACGATTCCACCACGCCGGAGACGTCGGAAGCCACAAACAATTCGGATGCCGTGAATTCAGATGATGCCGAAAACGAGTCCCGTGAGATCGAACAAGCGTTCAGACAGCTTGGACCCGATTCGCACGATCTGCTTGATCAGGTGCAGTTGGCCAGGAAACAGGCGGGTGATCTTGCGGAGCTCCTGACCGGCGCTCTCCTCGAGCAGGACAATCTTGTCACGAAGCTCCAGGAGATTCAGCGAGAGGCAAATCAGAACCACGCCCAGAATGATGCGAACCAAGAAGTGCATTCCGGATCTGAGCGTGAAGAGAAGAAGCATCGTGAGGAGATGCACAGTCGCTTGGAAGAATTGCAGGGTGATCGAGATGTGCTCAACACAAGACTCGAAGAACTGGAGATGGAACGACCCGATCTCGTGAATGACCGCGATGAAGCAAAGGCTCAAGTACAGGAATTGGAGGACAAGCTCCAGTCGGCGCTCTCGGAACGTCAGGATGCAGAGTCAAAAGCCGAGTCAATCGAACAGAACTCCCGGAAGATTAAGTTCACGCTTCAGGATCGTGATACCCAGATCGATCAACTCACGAAGCGTCTCGCCCCGGGCGATCCCCAGACGTTGACCAACGCCCTGCACGACGCGGGGGAGCAGATCGCCGTCCTCAAGCAGTCCGTCGGACGGATGCAGCAGGAGACCGATCAGGCCATCCAGGAAAGCGAATCGCACCGAGAGCAACTGCTCGAAGCGAACGAGGCAGCGCGGGAGCATGGCGAAGCTCACGAATCAGAACGTGTGGTCCGCAAGTCACTCGAACAACAATTGAGTGAACTCCGCAACGATCTGAATCAGGCTGGGGAATCCAAGCTGGCTCGGGAATCCGAACTGACCAATCTCCATGAGTCTCATGAACAATCGTTGCAGCGATTCAAGGCCTCTTTCGACCATGCGAATGAAAAAATCCAACGCCAGACCGAGGAACTTGAACACCAAGGGGACATGCAGGACGAGATCCGCGACTTGGAGGAAAAGCTTTCGCAGGTAGAGGAAACAAAGCACGAACTCGCGACCACTCGCGAAGCGTCCGTGAAACTCCAGGGCCATATCGATCAGCTCGAAACCCAGATCCAATCGGGTCAGGCTGATCACATCCAGTCCATGCGAGTCATGGAGTCTTCGCTCGAAGAGGCCCAGGAAAAGCAGCTTCACGATTCCCTTGAACAGCAAACCAAGACGCAACGGCAGCTCGAGGAAATGCAAAGCAAGCTAGTGGAAGCTCGTGAGATCCAACGCGAACTGGAGACCAAGGGCAAGGCCAACGAGGGCTTGCAGGAGCGAGTCGGACAGCTTGAGTCGGAATTGATCGAAAGCAGGAAACCCGCCGAACCCGTCGATGTGAGCGCGCTGGTGGCGGTCCCGGAAGAGATCGAGCGGATGCGTGATCACCTTCGGGAGATCGCCCAGCATCTACAGATCCGCCAGCAGCGGCTCCAGCGTATGCGCACCACGCTCAAGCAGCAGCCATCGTCAAAGTCAAACGCTCAGCCCCGGGATGATCAAGCCCAACAAGAGCTCAAGGAGCTGAAGAAGAAACTCACGGCAGCGATCATGGACGAGCGACAAAAGATTGCCGACGAGAAACGGCGGATGTCCAACGATCGTCATCGACTGGCGCACCTGCAGGAGACGCTGCAGGGGTCGGAACGGAAGATGATGAAGAAATGGGCGAGGCAGAATTCGATTCTCGTCACCTCGGCCTTCGTGTTGATGATGGTCATCGTCGGCTCCGCCAGCTGGTTCACGGCCGACTTCTTCATGCCCGCGCAGGTCGCCGCATCGGTCACCCTCAAGCCCAATACCAAGAGTGTGAATCCGCTCACCGAGGCGATGACTTCCACCTGGCAAAACTGGCACTCCGAGCTCGTCGCCAGCGAGGACTTCCGAGAAACGCTGACCAAGCGGATGCACGATCGGCAGATGCCGGTCGAGGACATCGACCTTGCGTCATGGTTGGACGGCAAACTGACGTTCGACACGATGACCCCCGATGAAGTGACGATGACGATAAGCGGCACGAATCGAGCCCTAGTCGCGGACATGCTCGACGTGCTGGTCTCGACAATCCTCGTCGAATCGACTCGTCACGCCAATCAGCGAACCGACGGGGCCTGGAGCGAGGCCTCGAATGAACGGAACGAGGGTGGCGTCAGCCGCTACGCCTCGTTCAATCCCCTCCCGCTGAACGATTCACGTCTCATGTACGTGGGTCCGGTCTTCGGCTTCTACTTCCTGTTGACGGCCGCGCTGTTCATCGTGATCCGCAAGCAGCATCGTCGCGCCAAGGAAGTGATCGGCAACGATCCGGTCCTGGAGGGCAGCGCCGCCTTCCTGGTGGATGAGTTCGAAAACGAGTCGTCCGATGGCGAGGATTGAGTGCCTGACGACGGGACTGGTTTCCTAAGTCGTGGCCAATAAGAACGCGGCCTCAGGGAATGAACTGGTGAAGTGGGGCCTCAGACATCAATGCGACACGTCCGAATGCCTTGTGAATTACGGAAGACTCTCACGTCTGGGTGAGCGCAATTTTCGCGGATCGGCCGCCCCCGTCATTTCACCTCGAGCGTTGGCCGATGAGAAATATCGAGCCATCGAGTCCGTTGTCGAGTCGTTTCGTAGGAGGGATGACATGCTACGACTGGTACATGAGGATGCTTATCTTGTTCCCGCGGTGGGCCCCTATCGGTTCCCCGTGGAGGAAGTAAGCGATGTCGAGCCCCTGACAAGTGAGGAATTGTCCGAGCAGTTGTTGGGCGATCGTCGATCCGATCCGCGCGACATGCTCAACGTTGTCGAGGAAATGAGTCGGCGGATGGAAGACCTTGCCAAAGAGTTCGGCTGCTCGACGATCGATGATGAGGAATCGGACGACGACCCGCTCCGAGCGGCCTGAGCGTTCATTCAGTCCTCTCAGGTCTCGATCACGATGAATGATTGATTCAGCCGGCCTGCTTCGCGGTTTTGGCGGCTTGTCGCATGAGCATGTGCAATCGCGTCGAGCGGTAGTTCGTATCCGTGCAGATGGTCGTCTGTCGAGGCGTTGACGAACGCCTCCTCGTGGGATGCAGCCTGGAGGTCCCGGCTCCCGAGTTCGTGACCCCCAGCCTGATGGAAACGGTATCCGAGGCGCGATAATCTTCCGCTCGACTCCGCTCCTGAGGCTCGGGCTTCCTGGATGATTCTTCGAACATGGGGGGGGTACCGATATAAAACACCGTCCCATCGGGAATCTTCGTCCGGGTCACGTTCCCCCGACGCGAGCGGGATCGGCTGTACACCGAACGGGGAAAAACCGCATGCAGACCACCACTGGATCGCATGTAATACTCGCGATCACCCTGAATGTGATACAGCTTGTCAAAGCCCGTCGGCATTCGCAGGTCAATCGACAGATCCCGGAGACTCCTGGACAACGGACCGGTATCAGCGACGTTTGACTCCACGAGCTCCACCTTCGATTGGGCGTGAGCATGACGTGTCATCATGATCATCATCACCAGGACGATGATCGGCATGAATAAAGAATTGGAGAATCGAACGTTCCTCATCTGCATGCTCATCGGTCCGTCACGGGTCGCGTCTTGATCATCCGGGGGGGCTATCATGAGGGAATTCAACGTCCGACAGAGTTATCAACGATCACTACCAATGAATGACCAGACTCCCAGCGTGCTTTCCATCAATCTCTCCAAGGGCGGCATTCCGAAATTGCCGGTCGATGCCGCGAACGTCACCTTGGCTGGTCTTGAAGGCGATGGGCACGATCACGACAAACATAACACGCCCATGCAGGCCATCAGTCTGCTGGATGTCGAGGATTGCGAGGATCTTCAAAACGAAGGGTTTGATGTCTTTCCCGGCGCGACGGGGGAGAACATCACCTGCCGTGGCCTGTCTGTTGATGATCTGACGATCGGGGATCGACTCCATTTCTCGGGAGGCGTCGAACTCGAACTGACCAAGAAACGCAAACCCTGCTTTGTCCTCGACTCCATCGACCCCACGCTCAAGGATGTGTTTGGCGGTCGGTGCGGCTTCCTCGCCAAGGTCATCACCATGGGAACCATCCGCACCGGCGAAACGATCGATGTGCAGCACACCGACCACGTAAACTGAGGACTCATCCAAGTCTCCTGTTCATGGCGCATGGCTCATGGCTCATGGCTCATATCTTTGGCCTCACTCCGGCGCGATCCTGTGCGGCGGGCGTTCCACGCGAATGGGCGAGCCCAAACACGACCTGAAGTTGCCAGATGGACGCACCATGATCGAGGTGGTCAGGGCGTCGCTGGGTGACATCTGCCAGTCGCTCGTCGTGGTGGGCCCCAAGGAAATCCTGCCTGAGCTCCCTCATGTGAACGACCTTCGAGAAAACCAAGGGCCACTGGCGGGACTCGAGGCCTTGCTCGCCAGTGGGCTTGATGAGCGCTATCTGGTCGTCCCATGCGATGTGCCACGAGTGAATGCCAGTCTGTTGCGAATGCTCGTCGATGCACCGCCAGCGAGTATCGCGACGTTTCAGGTTGCCGGATCAGATCGACGAGAGACCATGCCCCTGCGGATCAGCGCGACCTGCTTGAAAGAAGTCGTCATGCTGTTGGATCAAGGCCGCCGGGCGGTGCATCAGCTTTTTGATCACGTCGAATGTGTCTCGGTCACGATCACCAAGAAACAAGCCGCCTGCCTCCTGAACGTCAACACCCCTGAGGATTTCAACTCTATCGAGCGACCTGAATCGTAATATGAGCATGGTTACAATGGGGGCATGACTGCAAACTTCATCAGCGTTTTCTCCCTGGGTCTGCTCGTACTCCTTGCATCGAAAACGACGACCATGAGCCAGGATGATCCACCGGCCCGCCCCCGGATACGTGATCTGGGTATCTCGCCCGGCATACTCCCGACGGGAAAGCACAATGCCATCACCGACGTGCAGGGCGTGATGGTGGGGCACCAGTCGATCGTCAAGGGCGACGACGTCCGGACCGGCGTGACCGCGATCATTCCCCACTCGGGTGACGTGTTCCATGAAAAGGTCCCGGCCGCGGTGTTCGTAGGCAACGGGTTTGGCAAGGCGGCGGGATTCCTGCAGGTTCAGGAATTGGGCAACATCGAGACGCCCATCGTGCTGACCAATACGTTGTCCGTCGGACGCGCGGTCGAAGCGGTGGTCAAGTGGACGCTGCAACAACCCGGGATGGAAGAAGTCCGCTCGGTGAACGCCATCGTTGGTGAGACCAACGATGGGTACCTCAACGACATCCAGGGCATGCACGTCACGACGGAGGACGTCTTCAAGGCGATCGAGAACGCCAAGCCGGGACCCGTCGAGGAAGGCTGTGTCGGGGCAGGCGTCGGCACTCGTTGCTTCTCGTGGAAAGGGGGCATCGGCACGTCCTCGCGTCTGTTGCCTGACTCGTTGGGAGGCTACACCGTGGGCGTACTCGTGCAATCCAATTTCGGGGGCATCCTCACCATCGATGGGCATCGCGTGGGCGAGGCGTTGGGGCGATATTCATTCAAGAACGCGTTGACGCAGGCAAAGCACAAGTCGAATGAAACCCCTGGCGAAGTATCAAAGGGCGAAACACGTGATCTCATCAAGGATGAATTCACCAGCGACGATGGCTCCATCATGCTTGTCATCGCCACCGATGCGCCGGTGGACACTCGCCAGCTTGAGCGCATGGCGAAGCGAGCCGTGCTTGGTCTTGCCCGAACGGGGTCTTACATGAGCAACGGGTCGGGAGACTTCGTAATCGCCTTTTCGACGAAGAATCGCAAACCTTACCTGCCCCGGGACCCGACCCGCCATATCGAGTCGGTCGAGAATGATTTCATGAGCCCCCTGTTCCTCGCCACCATCGAGGCCGTGGAAGAGGCGGTGTACAACTCACTGACGAAGGCGACGACCACCATCGGGCGCGATGGGCACAAGGTCGAGGCGATCGACATCGACACGCTGCGGGAGATTCTCGGCAAGAATTGAGTCGAACCCTTTTGGCAGCAACTCAATACAATCATCGAACCGATGCACAACACCAACTCCATCATCGAGCCCATGACCCGCGAGGACTTTCTCGACATTGTCGATGCGCACGAGGCGTTCTGGGAAAGCGACCAGACGTTGCGATTGCATCACCCGATCTTCATCGAGGAATTTGGCGACACGGCCTACGTCATCCGGGAGAACGAACACATCGTGGCCTACCTGCTGGGATTCATCTCACAAAACAAGCCCACCGCCTACATCCACATGGTCGCAGTGAGGCGTGACATTCGGGGCAAGGGGTACGCACGAATACTTTATGATCACTTCGCATCAATCGGACGCGAAAGGGGATGCACCAGACTGAAAGCCACGGTTGACGCCCATAACGAATTGTCCTTGCGTTTTCACATCGCCCTGGGCATGGAGATGCAAGGCGAGCTGGCCGAGGAAGCTGCATTTGAAGGCGTCAAGATCGTCAAGGACTACCTGCGCCGGGGATCGCACCGCGTCGTGTTTCTCAAGGACATTTCGCCTTCGGCTTCCACTGGAACCGAGCCAGGCTGATCCGCCCCGTCTCGTTGAACTCGACGCCTTCATCTTCGAGCAAGTCGCGTTGCGTCACGTGGCTGTCGCCCCAGGTCCGGGGGCTGATCTCGCCCTTGGCGTTGATCACGCGATACCATGGAATCGAGTCGTCCTCCAGAGCCGCCAACGCATAGCCAACCTGACGCGCATGACCCGCGAGACCGGCTCGGGCGGCGATCTGGCCATACGTCGTAACGCGCCCTTTCGGCACGCGCTTCACCATGGCGTAAATCCTGGCGTAGTTGCCTTTTGATTTCATTCGCAATGGAGGATAGCACACGAAGAAAAAGGGCCCGGACCAGATGGTCCGAGCCCTGATCGTGCATGGAATGCAAGGGGAATTTACTTGTCGCTTTCCAAGACGCCCATGCCGCTGCGATCCGGGTTGGCGGGTCGCTGAGGCGGATGGTAACCGTTGGTCTCGATCTCCTGGAGCATGTGCTCGATCGCCGCATCAAGCTGCGGATCGCCACCATGCACCATGAGAGCCGGGTCATCGACGACCTCGATGTCGGGGTCGGTGCCATGTCCCTCGATGCCCCAGGTTCCATCGTTCTCGTAGAACCCG
>JAPULD010000457.1 GCA_027295365.1 Planctomycetota bacterium | reverse complement strand
GGGTCGGGGGGGGCGGGGGGGGGGGGGGGGGGGGGGGGCTCCCCGGGGGGGGGGGGCCATGTTCATATCCCATGCATCGACTGGCGGGAAAACCGCATCAATCGACGTATGTTCAATCCCGGATCATGGGCTTATCCTGATTCGCCCATCCCGAATCGGAGTTCCCATAACCGACTCCCAATCAGTCAGGATGAAGGCTATGTCAGCGAAAGATGTTTGTGTCGTGTTCAATCCGCCGGCACGCAACGCTGCCTCGCCCAGTGCCGAAGTGCGGCGATCTTCTCCGCCATGGTCACCGACAAGGGTGGCGATTGAGCAAGAATATCTAGCACGTGCTCCGAGCTCAATTCTTCCCCATTGCTGAACGCCACGTGCATGGCCCCGATCACGGCTTGTTCTATTTCCGCCCCGCTGAAACCATCCGATTTCCTGGCCAGGTCCTCAAGATCAAACTGTTCCGGCTCGCGCTTTCTTTTGCGAAGATGAATCTCGAAGATCATCTTCCGCACCTCGGCGTCGGGAAGATCGACGAAGAAGATCTCGTCGAAGCGGCCTTTGCGCAACAGCTCGGGGGGGAGTGCCTCGATGTTGTTCGCCGTGGCCACGATGAAGACGGGGGCTTCGTGATCCTGCATCCACGTGAGGAGCGTGCCGAACATGCGTTGCGACAAGCCCCCATCGGTGCTTTGGGAAGCGGCCGAGGCAAACCCCTTTTCAATCTCGTCAATCCAGAGGACGATCGGCGCCATCAGTTCCGCCTGGTCTAACGCCTGTCGCAATTTGCGTTCGGATTCACCGACGTACCGGTCGTAGAGATTGCTCGGATCCAGACGCAACAAAGGCCTTTGCCAGGAGGTCGCCACAGCCTTCGAAGCCAGCGATTTCCCCGCCCCTTGCACCCCCAACAGCAAAATCCCACGTGGGGGCGTGAGCCCGAAGTCGATGGCCTTCTCATCGAGTGAATTCTTTCGTTGATCGAGCCACAGCTTGAGTCTGGCCAGCCCCCCGATCTGGTCCATGTCGACCGGAGCCTGAATGAAGTCGAGCACGCCATCGACGTGCAGACGCTGACGCTTGTGGGCGAGCACGGTGTCGATGTCCGAGGCGTCGAGTCGATCATCCGTGGCCAGGGCGTCGAAGACGACCTGTTCGGCCTGGAGACGACTCAAACCCCTCAGGTTGCGCACAAGAATCACGAAATCTTCCTTGGAGATGGCAATCTTGTACCGGTCTTCATCGCGGGCCCTCAAGTCGCGTAATACCCGTTTGGCGATTTTCCGCAACTCGTCCTCGTCGGGAAACGCCACTTCAAAAGGCGTCGATTCCGCCTTGATCACCATGGGCAATGTGTCATCGTGATCGACGAGGATCAGCGTGCCCCCCAGCACGCGAAAGCGGCCAATGCATTCGCGCAAGGCCCGAGCTGTTCGGGCGTCGCTCAGATGTCCCGCGACATCCAATATCACCCCCACTGTCGGCTCGTTCATGTCATAGGCCAGGCTATACAAGGCCGCGGCCGGGTGTTCCGATTCGGGCATCGACTTGGGATCACCCTCCAGCCCCGGAAACAATCCTCGCACCGAAGTCCAATACCACAATGTCGAGAGCAAGTCCTGCACGACCTCCTCGATCAGGTCGATTACGTACGCCTCCTCGTGGGTGGTGATGCGAATGCAGGGATGTCCCGAGAACAAGAGTTGTTCAAGCCGGTCCCGGTTGGTTTGGTTCATAGACTTTTTAGTCACCAACGCCTCCTCACATCCATGTTAATCAAAATTCCAGGCGCCTCTTAATCGTTGCGAGGACAAGGGATATAAATTGTAGTGGTGATGCCCGAGCCCACGTTGTATCGTGATGTCGAACGAACCATGACTTCACTTGGCCAACAATTTCGGACGATCCTTCGCCGGACGCTGCAACTTTGGAAAGGCTGGATCGGTCCCGTCGTCGTGATCATGTCCCTCCTTCTCTGGTGGAATCTCCAGCCTTCGATGCCGGGGATCATTCGCGTAGCGACCGCGAATCAACGTGGTCAATACCATGGCTTCGCCACCTTGTGGTCGCCTCATCTTCGGGAACAATGCGATCGCGAAGTCTTGCTCCTGCCCACCTTGGGCTCGAAGGAGAACGCCCAACTATTGCGCGATCACGAAGTCGATCTGGCCATCCTCCAGATCGGCTCGGTGAACATGTCCGACTTTGTCATCATCGCCCCCCTCTTCCCCGACGTGGTGCACATCGTCGTCCGGAAGGAAAGCAACATTGACTCCATCGACGACCTGAAAGGCAAGGCCGTCACCCTCGGGGCCATCGGTTCGGGCATGCGGGAAAGCGCCATCACGCTTCTCAAGCACTACAACATCGAAGTCGAATCGCTGACCCAGACGGATGCGTACTTCTTCGCACTGGACGACGATCCGACGTTGGACGCGGCCATCGTCACCACGGGATTCGTCAATTCCGACTTGAGAACCCTGCTCCGCGACCATCGCTTCAAGCTGCTGCCCATCGAAGAGACCGACGCGATCAACCGGCACCAGCATTATTTCACGTCGATGATCATTCCGACCGGGCTCTATTCCCTCGAGACGCCCCCCGTTCCCGTGCAGCCGATCCAGACCGTGGCGACGACCGCCGTGCTCGCGGCCCGGAAGAACGTCTCCCGGTCGCTGGTCAAGGCCGTGGCGGCCTCACTTTATCAGGACTTCATCCAGACCACCCGGGTCAGCGGCGAACCCTTGGCGCCGTCAGTGATGACGGCCCAGCAGGCCCGTGAATGGTCGGATTTTCAGCTTCATGACGTCACCCACAGCTATCTCTTTCCCTACCAGGGCATCGGGGCCATGGCCCGGGTGGTGGAAGGACTGGCCGCGATGAAGGAGGTGATCTTCGCTCTTGGGGCGGGCATTTATTTCCTTTGGCTCTGGCGCAAGCGACAGCGACGTAGACTGGAAAGGCGAGCCGTGGAGTCCCAGTTGCGAAGGCTGGAGTCCCTTCTCGACGAGACCATCCGGATCGAGGAATCACAGATCGGCGACGTGGACAAGTCCCTGCTCCTGGCCTCACTCGATGAAGTCACACGTGTCAAGCTCAAAGCCCTCAACGAGCTGACCCACGAGGAACTGAGGGGCGACCAGATGTTCTTCATCTTCCTCCAGCAATGCTCGAACCTGACCCGGAAGATTCAGCTCAAGATCAGCATGCACTCGTCGAATGGCATGAATCCTCTCTCGGCGCCCCCGAACGCCCCTGACATTGCGGATGCTCCGACCACGACGACCCGGAAGACCTCGAAAAAGGCGAAGAAAAAGAAGGCAACCCGAACGAGTACAAAGAAGAAGGTTCTGAAGAAGCGATCGTCAAGGAAGGGGTAGTCATGACTTTATCCCACCTTCATGGACAGGGTCGAGATGGTCATATAGACATGTTTATTTGCTGAAATCCGGGGAGTGAAATTGGACGCCTTGATTCTGGAATAGGATTATAATTGACGCCCCCCCTTCGGCCCGGGCTCGACTTGCGCTTTTGCGTGGGCAAAGGGAATGCCACGTCTAGGCTACCGGGGGGGTACCAGAGGATGGTGTGTTCGTTGCCTCTGCGTTGACTAGAAAAAGGATTGCATTCGATGACCCACCGTCCCGACCCCATGAAAACCAGAATCCTCTTCATCCTCGGCTTGGCCCTCGTGTTGGTGAGTTCCCCTCTCGCCCCGGCTCAAGAGACCACCCCTCCATCGACCACACCCTCCGCAACCGTTCCCGATCCCGAGACCATCGAAGAAAAGATTGCATTCAAGCGCGAGGCCAAGGTCTTGTACGGCTCCATTGTCGTCGTGGACCATGAGGGCGTCACCCACGCCTCGGCGAATGGAGTGCAGGACATCAAGACAAAGACTCCCAACAGTATCGACACGCAGTTCCAGATCGGTACGTTGACTCGTTTCTTCACGCAGATCATGATTCTCAAGCTTGTCGAGCAAGGAAAGATCGACCTCGACGCCTCGCTGGCGACGTACCTGCCCGAATTCGACGCCGATGTGGCGAGTGCCGTGACGATCCGGCATCTCTACCGGATGGAGAGCGGATTGCCCAAGGAACGAGCCGGAGCCGTGGGGATCGAACTCGATGCAAATGGCATGGCTTGGCCTGCCCTCTGCAAACTCGAACTCACCCTTGAAACGGTCCCCGGCACCAAGAAGACGTCGAGCAACCTGGGGTACTGGGTCTTGGGGGGCGTCATCGAGAAAGTGACGGGTCAGCCTTACTTCGAGGCCCTGAAGACGAACATCCTCGACCCGGTGGGCATGCAAAACACCGGCATGGGCAGTGCATGGCGATTGAACAAGGGGGCGAAGGCCGCCGCGACCGGGCACAAGTACAAGGATGGCACGCTCAAGAAGATCGCCTGGGGCCAGTTCGACAAACGCTACGCCTCGGGGGGGCTCTACAGCACCGCGCCCGATCTCGCCAAGCTCGTCGGAGCCCTCGCCTCGGACGAATTGCTGAGCACCGACAGCCTGAACCTTCATCACCAGCTCCGCGCCAAGGACGGCAAGCTTCCCAACGCGGCCCCCTTCTACTCGGGCATCGCCTCAGGGTATGCGTCCATCCTGACCTACGATCTCGAATCGGGCACCTGCGTGGTCATCCTCAACAACATCGCCCCCGAGAAGGCCAAGGGCTTCAAGCGAACCGCAAGAAAGCTGTTGCGGAAGGCGAAGAAGGTGGAGTGAGGCCGGCGTCGAGTCGCGCGCCACAGACAGCGGAGGTCGCCCATGGCCAGGAGCTACGAAGAACGAATCCGATTCGCCAATGACGAGATCCTCGGGAAGGGCAACTTGGTTGCTGTGGATGAGGTCTTCGCAACCACGTACGTGGTCCACTGGGGTGGTTCTGGGGGCAAGGAATTCAAGGGCCATGCCTTCATCAGGCGATTCGTCAAGGGGCTCCGAAAGTCGATTCCGGATCTGCGGGTCGTGGAGGTCAAGATCCTCCTGAAGAAGGGCGATACGATCGCCTGGCAACGCACGTTCCGCGGCACGCACAAAGTGGCCATGAAAGGTATTCCGCCCTCGGGGAAGAAAGTGAAATGGAGCGACATGATGGTCACCCGTTTCGAGGATGGCAAGATTGCCGAAGAGTGGACGGCCTCTGAACTCGCGGGGGCGTTGATGCTGAAGTTGTGATGAGGAATTGACGTTGGGCCGATTCCTCCGCCATGAAGGGCCACCAATGTCCGGATCAGCCGGACCTACGAACTGTGAGGCAGAGAGCGAAAATCCATGCTGCCTGAATCGACCGTCCCTGATCACGACATTCTGGGTGTACTCCTGGTCGGAACCGGTCTGCTCTTTACGATTGAGCCCGCGATCGCTTTCGT
>JAPULD010000456.1 GCA_027295365.1 Planctomycetota bacterium | reverse complement strand
GGGGCACGCCTTCCTCCGTGAGCGGCAATCGGATTGATTCATTTGGATCGAGAAGCGAACCTCGAGGTTTCATGAACAACTCAAGTTCATCGCCCGCCGAGGAAATCTCTTCATTCTTTGTACGATAATTCCGCCCGGCGCAGATCACGTCCCCCAGTGCCGCCGGGGCCAGGATCCGTGCGACGCTGACCCGTTCGGCGGATCGGGTCAGGGCCATCTCCGAACCGTTCTTCGAAGTCTGGACAGCGTTTGCGATTTTCTCGATCAATTGCGAAGGAGAGAAGGGTTTGTACAGCACCGCATCCAATCCCTCTTGCGTGGCCTTCACCACCGCGTGGCCCGGGTCGTAGCCAAACCCGGTGATGAGCACGACGGGTCGGACACTGTCGCGCTTCTTCGCCATGGCGAATATTTCATACCCGTCGTGATGTGGCATCACGATGTCCGAGACGACGAGGTCGAATTCCAGTTGCTGGATCGCCTCGATCGCCTCGGCCCCGTCACGGCACGTCGTGCATCGGCAATCGAATTTCTCCAGCGTGCTTCGCACCGTCTGGCAGATGCACTCATCATCGTCAGCCACGATGGCGTGCAAACCACTGAGCAGGGCCCGGGCCGCCTGCTTGTCCTGACGAGGGCCGAACAGCCCCTGCCCATCGAAGAGAACGGTGGCCTTGCCGTCCTGATTGTCTTCACCAAGCATCACCTGGCCGTCATGGTTCAAGAATCGAAGGATGCGCATGAAGCCTCTCCTTCATACGTCGAGGTGTACGTGGAGCACATCACTCACCATATGATACGTCAATCGGAGCCGAATTCCGAATTTCAGGAGTCATTCCAAAGTTCTTGGCTTGAGTGACTGAAGATGATTTTACGATACCAAATCGAGATCAATCTGGGGTGGCTTTCCCGCCCTGCGTCGCCAGGCTGACCAGGACGTTCAGGATCATGGCCGCCATGAACGAAAGAGGCAGGTTGTAGATCTCAATGGCGTTGGGATGATCCTTCAGATAAAGCGTATACCGCCAGGTCCAGAGGACTGGAAGCACGAATCCGACCAGCATCCCCACCACGCAGCCGGCATATGTGTTCTTTTTCCAGAACAACAGCAGGATGAGTTGGGGGCCAAAAGCTGCTCCCAGAATAGCCCAGCCATATTTCACGACGAATGAATAGACATCGGGGACGTCCTTGATCACCAACGCGACCGCCCCAAAACCGAGTAAAAGAAGCGTCAATCGATTGACGAACATGTTCGTCGCGCCACTTTTTTTTGCAAAGAGTTTGGCATAGAGATCATTCGCTACCGAACTGGCGGCCACCACCAATTGACTGTCTGCGGTCGAACAGATTGCGGCCAGCACCGCCGCCAACACCATTCCCGCGACGACACCTGGCAATGCATTGGCGGCAAAAGCAATCAACGCCGTTTGTTTGAGATTCTCTGGATTCCCATTCGCAAGATCGGTCAGAATTTCGACGCCCCATTCCGCACCACCTTCCGCCATGGCTCGAGCCAGCAAACCAATGGTCACGGCACCCCAGAGAATCATGAACATCCACACCAGTGCAATGATGCCGCCTTGTAAGAAATCCTTGCGATCACGCATCGCCATATAACGCACCAACACGTGAGGTTGACCGGGATACCCGAAGTTGATGCCCAAGCCGCTTGATCCGAGAAGGAATCCCACCAAGGCAAGACCTGACTTCTGGGGCATGAAATTCAGCAAGTCCTGACCACGACCGGCGGCTTCGGCCGCTTCAAACTGCTCGGCAATAAAGCCATATCCCCCTTGCGTGATGAGTATGTAAATCGGAAAACCAACCATGGCCCCGATCATGACTAACGCCTGGATGAAATCCGTCCAGCATGCGGCTCGAAAGCCGCCCAACACGGTGTAAGCCAAAACGACGGCACCGCCAATAAGCACACCATGCCAGTAATCGGCCGCGGGCAAGGTGTACGCGAAAGCCGTTCCCGCCGCGGCGAATTGTGATGCAACATACAAGAGCATCGCGACCAGAATCACCAAGACACTCAAGACACGCAGAATCGGTATGCGTTCTTTGAAATGCATGGAAAAGAGATCGGGCAATGTCAAGGCTCCGAGTTCTGCCGATCGATCTCGCAAACGAGCTGCGAGAACAAACCAGTTAAAGGCATAGCCCAGACAGACTCCTGGAATGAGCCAGTAGGTTCTGAACCCGTTGGCGAATGCCATCCCCACCACCCCCATCGTGATCCAACCCGATATCGCGGAAGCTGAGGCGGACAACGCGGCCACCCAGGGACCAAGCGATCGACCCGCGAGAAAGTAATCTTCATCACTCCGGCTCGCGAACTTCGATGAGTACACCCCGATCCCGATGATGAAGAGGGTGTAGACGACAAATGACCCCACGATGACGGCCATGTTGGGTTCGGACATGCAACGACTCCAAGTGCGCAACGGCATCCATACGAGTGATCATCCGTGGGCACTCTAATCGAGCGATCGCTTGTTCGTGGATGGCGGCAATCGACGAACACGATCGCAATCGAATTATGAGACCAATCAAAACGCCCGATAATTCGTAAATGCATCATATACAGCAGGTTACGTTTGTATTTTGAGGCAACCCGTTTACTCTCAATCTGTGCGTGGGGCCTTTAACCAGACTCGCGGAGAGAAGAGAGAATTGACCACAAGGACACTCCAGCGAAAAAGTCGCATCAGGCGATCGATCATCGTCGCGCTGGGGGTCTGTCTGATGGCCTTGCCCGCGGGGGGCCAATGCAACTTCACCTGTCCGCCCGGGGCGGCCAGCGAACCGGAGCCCTGTGGCCAGAAGATCAACGAAGGGTGCAATTCGGCTTCCCTGATCTACACGCAGGTCTTCTGTGGCACCACCGTATGCGGCACCATCTGGGCCCAGAACAACGATCGAGACACGGATTGGTATACCTTCGACGTTCCCGATGCGGATGGCGATGGCACCGCCCAGATCAACATCACGGTGTCGGCGGAATTCCCGGCCATCTTCTTCGTCCTCAACGACGATTGCGCCAACATACTCGCGTTCGCCCAGGGGCAAGTCGATAATTACGAGACGAA
>JAPULD010000455.1 GCA_027295365.1 Planctomycetota bacterium | reverse complement strand
GTGCCGGTGGTGTACCAGGAATTGTAATTGAACCACTCAGTAGGTCCGGCCCCGGCGATGCCGCAGGCGAAGAAGTCCGGCTCGGTGTACAGGCACATCTGGGTCTGGAAGCCGCCGAAGCTCCAGCCGTGCATGCCGATGCGATCGGCATCGACGCCCTGATTGGCGATCATCCATTTGCCGGCATCGACGATGTCCTCGACCTGGGGCTTGCCGACCTGCTCGAAGTTGGCCTTCTCGAACTTCGCGCCGTAGCCCGAGACGCCTCGGGGATCGATGGTGCAGGTGACATAGCCATGCTCCTTGGCCATGTAATAGGCGAACAGGTACGACGATGCTGAATAGGAACCCCGGGCGAGCATGTTGCGATTGGAACCCAGGGGACCTCCATACACGTAGATCATCAGGGGTCGCTTGTCGTCAGCCGTCCAGTCATCGGGCTTGAACATGTGGCCATGGATGGTGTGACCATGTCGATTCTTGAAGGAGAAGTATTCGGGAATGGGCTCGGTGAGTGGTTTCACCTTTTCGGGATGCGAATCCGTGAGGATCGTCTCGGGATTCTCATCCCTGGTCAGATCGATCGCGCGAAGCTCGCGCAATTCGCCAAAGTCGACGTAGGTCGCCAGCAGATGCGTTCCATCGTCGCTGATCGAGCCCCCCGAATAGACGCCATCGCCCGAGGTCAGACGAGTCATGTCACCCGTTTCGAGATCAAGGGCGTAGTAATTGGAGACCGAAATTCCTTCCCGGTTGGAACGCACGATCATCGTCGAGTGGTCCTCGGAAATATCCTGGGGATAGACCTCGAAGCGACCTCGCGTGAGCGGATCGAGCGTCTCGTAGAGCGGGTCAAGCACGTGCACGTGACGGAATCCCGATTGCTCGGTGACGAACGCCAGGCGACGGTTGTCGGCCAGGTAATAGGGCTGAATCATCGAAGGCGTGTTGGGCCCTCCATGATGGAAGAACTTGTAGATCACCTTGGCTTCGCTGATCTCGAAATCCTCACCCTCATCGTCCTCATCCGCCTCGTTATCCGACTCCTTGGCCTTGTCGGAGGATTCCCCCTCTTCATCCTCCGCGTCATCCGCTTCGTCACCGGTTTCTTCTACTTCGTCCGCCTCGTCTTCCTCTTCATCCTCAAACCCGGCTTCAAGAATCTCGACCAGGCTCGTTTCCTGGTTGAAGACCGAGAAGGCGACCTTGCTCGAATCGGGCGACCATTGGGGAGCACTACGAGTCACCATGAAGCTGTCGCGGGGACCTGAATTCTTGTGCGAATGCACTTTCTTGAGAGCCCCTTCCTCGGTCATGTGCTTGGACAGGTCGTAGAGATAGATGCCCCACTCGATGTCGGGGTATTTGCTGGATGGCACCTGGCGGTTGACTTGATTGGCCTTGGCGAATCGGTCGCGGTAGTTGACGATGGTGACCTTTTCGCCGCCGCCACGACCGCCCTGCCCCTTTCGGGTCATCATCACGAGCCTCGTCCCGTCGGGACTGAGGTTGTAGCTCTGCATGGTTTCGCCATCGGGAAGCTTGGGGTCGAGCTGTTTGATGGTGTGGCTGCCGTACTCGATGCAGATGAGGGAGTTGCCCCGCATGTAGGTGTAGCCCGAGCCATCGGGGAGGTATTGCACGCCCCGTTCCGGTTCCTTCGTCCGGGTCAGACGCTGAATTTCGTCCTCCGCCACGTCGTACTGGTAAATGTCACCCCCTGAAAGCATCAGCAGCGTGTGGGACGTTGGCGACCACTGGATCGAGCGAACGCCCCCATACCGAGGAGCCTCCTCATCGTCGGCGTCCTTGTCATCGACCATATCACCCAGATCAATATCGTCCTCAGTGTCGCCAGAATCCTCATCGCCTTCCCCCTCTTCTTCATCCCCTTTCACCTCGTTGTCGTCTTCGTCGTCTTCTTCCTCGACGTCGGCGTTTTCATCTTCATCCCCCTCGCCGTCCCCTTCTTCTGTTTCTGTTTTCTGTTTTTCCGCTTTCTGTTTTTTCTTCGCTTTCTCGATTCGATCCTCGCTCACCTTCCGCGCGGATTCCTGGAAGTCCCGCATCACGCTGACCATGGTGATGCGTCGGGATTCGCCCGATTCAAAGTCGTAGATCCAGAGATCCGAGCCGTGACGCTTTTCAGGATAGGGTCGCCAGAGATAGGCCCCGTAGCGACCATCGTGGGACATCGTCATGCCCGAGGCCCGGGGGCCGAACAAGCCCTTCTCGGGAAAAAGACGCTCCAGCGTCAGGGCCTCTTCCTCTTCGGTCGCCTGCTCGTCGCCCCCCTCGATAGCTTCCTGGGCCAACACCGAAACATTCAGCGCCAACATTGCCAGCACCGCCAATACGCGGATTGATCGCATCACTTGAAAAAACCTCACCTTACTTGTTCGTAATCCGTCCTCGAGGAGTCGGCCACACCGACTCACCACCGTCCAGGCTGGTCTCCACCAACCTAGCACAGGTTCTACTCACATCCGAGCCCTTTGTTGCCACAATCTCACTCGAGTTGTGTCAAGCTGGGCGATTCGCCGCATATCTCAGGCGATCACTTTCAATCGATCAAGAATGGCCCCAGATCCATCGTCTCGACGCACGAGACGTCGAGTCCATCCACCGTACCCGATAAAAGAAACGCTTCGATTACGTTCGCAATACATGGCCCTCTCACGCCATGACTGCCCGGGGCGATCACGTGCAAGCTGTTGGGAAGATGACTAGCCGCGTTCGCCCCCCACCGAGGACCCGTGACCGGGTCGTAGCGCCCAGAAAGCAGGAGCGTCGGCACGTCGACGCTGACGTCATCGCCAAAATTCTCAAGCAGGTTCGAGCGGGGCCAGAACTCGCACATCGCCTTCTGGGCCCTGACCCGGGCATCGCCAAAAAACGTGTCCTTCGTGGCCTCGACGATCATGGCCTCGCTGATGCGATCAAGATCCTCGGCACACGTCACGCAGGCGAGCATGCCGAACGCGAGCGCCTGTTGAATGCCCCGGTTGCTCATGATGCCCGCCTCGGCGAACCCCTGGTAGTCACCTTCGAAAGCGCCGTTGATGAGCGAAGGAATACGACGGCTGTCGTAGTACATCAGCGTGCGCAACCCGCTGGCAAAAGCTCCCCAGTCAAGCGTGACATCCTGGGGAGCATCCATGAAAGGCAATTGAACCGAAATCAGGACCGGCTTGGCTTCGAGTCGCTGGCGGAGGTGCAGAAATTTTTTCTGGAGATCACCAAATGCTTCATGGCAATCGGGATCCTCAGCGCATTCTTCGAGGATGCCATCGAATGCGATCTGTGCATCCTGGGCGTGATACAGGGGATTGGTGAAGGCCAAGGGGGCGACGCCATTCAGGATGGCGGTTCGCACAGTCTTGGGATGGCGACGCATGTAGACCAGGGAAGATCGAGTGCCATACGAACCACCTCTGAGATTGATCTGCTCATACCCCAGCGTTTCCCGAATCTCGTTGATGTCGTCCATGGCGATGGGCGTCGAGTATTGCGTCAGGTCGGCGTGCGGTTGAAGTTCATCCAGACATTGTCTGAAAGTCTCCAGTTCCCAGAGGCCGGTGAGATATCCCTGAACGTTGTCATCGTTGCCCGCCAGAACACACTTCAGGGGATTCGAGCCCCCCGTACCACGCTGACTGATGAAAACCAGATCGCGATGGACCCGGGAGGCTGGATTCGCGAAGTATCGCCAGACGGACGACGAGTCCTGGCCCGGGCCTCCCGCCATGTAGAAAATCGGATCAGGCCTGGGGTCATTTCCCGTGGCGTGAAGAATGACGATGTCCAGCTCAATGGTTCGCCCCATTTGCTCCTGTCGATTCTCCCAGACTCGGTAGGTCCCTTTGGACATTTCCTCACCGGCTGCGTCTTTGGTCCTCTCGATTTTCAGCTTCGGATCATTCTGGGCGTTGACCGGTTGACCCGGTCCATAAACCAGACCAAAACAAAGGAAACCTATGCCGACGTGAATTCTGGACATGAATACATGGCTCCTTGAGAGGACTTTTTCTTTCAGAAGCAATGTACCGCGAAGGTCCGTCCAAGGAGCAACGCATTTTTCGAACGACTTGCCCTGATGAATCCGGGGGTTGCCCATATCATGCCCACTATGAAAGCCGCGATCATCAGCAAACAAGGTACGCCCGTCACGCCCAACATCCAGGTCGTCGATGACTGGCCGGAACCAGCTCCATCGTCAGGCGAACTTCTCATCCGTACCGAAGCCTCTGCGATGAACCACATGGACCTCTGGGTGGGCATGGGGCTCCCGGGTCTCGATCTTCAATACCCCAGGATCTCGGGTTCCGATGGAGCGGGGATTGTTGAAGGAGTTGGCGATGGTGTGCATGAATCGTGGATCGGTCGGCGTGTTCTTTTGAATGCCGCCATGCCAATTCCAGACCCCCGAACGCCAGACCATGACCCTGCACCACAAGACATCACGATGATCGGCGAGCACGTCAACGGCGCGAACGCGGCGAAGTTCGTCGCCCCGGTCCGGAATGTGCTCGACATTGGCGAGACCAACCCCTGCGAAGCCGCGGCGTTCGGCCTCACGCACCTGACCGCGTGGCGCATGCTCTGGACCCGGGCTCAACTGAAACCCGGAAGCTGGGTGCTCATCACGGGAATCGGGGGAGGCGTGGCGACTTCAGCCCTCAACATCGCCAGACACTTCGGTTGCAAGACCATCGTGACCAGTCGCAGCGAGGCCAAGCTGGCCAAGGCCAAGGAATTGGGAGCCGATCATGGCGTGCTTGATGAAGGTGAGGATTGGTCGCGCGAGGTCAGGGACATCACGGGAAAACGGGGCGTGGACGTCTGCGCCGACTCGGTGGGCAAGGCCATTCACCTTTCGTGCGTTAAATCACTAGCCCGGGGCGGCACATTCGTCACGTGTGGCTGCACCACGGGTCACAATCCCGAGACGGACCTGGCTCGCGTGTTCTGGAACCAACTGAACATCATGGGTTCGACGATGGGCTCGATGGCCGAATTCAGTCAAGTGGTGGCGTTGCTGAAATGCGGGGCGATCAAGCCGGTCATCGACTGCGTGATCGACGCCGACGATGCGCCGAAGGCGTGGGCGCGATTGGAGGCTGCGGAGCAGTTCGGCAAGATCGTGATCAAGTGGTCTTGAGACTCGACCTTGGCGTAAACCTGGTTCAAGTGGTCGTACCACCTGAACGACGCCCCGATAGAACATGGCACCGTGTTAGTCTGCATCGACTTTCGGGTCATTCAGAATGCCGATGCGAAGAAGGAGATAGATCGCCAGGTAGCAGATTGCAAGAACCAACGCCAGCACGATGAGGCCGAACATATTTGCATCCGCACCAAAAAGAGACCTGTATTCTTCTCCCTGCACCAATAATGACAAACCCGTAATAATGATGGGCGAGATCGCTCCGGCGACTCCGGTGACAGCGCGCGACAGCGGCTTTTGTATGAACACGGCCGCAACGAAGATGGACGTGACGACGATTGCGACGATCACCGGCATCGGGCCGTTGATGTCGCTCGCACATGGATCGATCAACAGTCGCTCTTGGATGGAGTACATCCGCGCCGGCACCCACAGTGCCAGCACCGCCAAGGCCATGCCGACTTCCATCGCGCCACGCTGAACTTCCCGCAAAGCCACCGGCTTCAACGACCCGGTCCACCGGACATAAGCCAGATAAAACGCCCATGCGAACAAGTGCAATGCCGCGAAAGTCACGACGAAGAGTTCCAGGGCGTCGAAGCGATGAATCCATTGATCTTCCACCAAATTCTTCGACTGGGCGACTCGATAAGCCCGTTTCACATTGTTCTGCAATTCCTGCACGGGGGAGATGAGCGGCTGATCGGGCGTATCGCCGGGCGTAACAAAATCAGGGATAACCGGCGTCGATTGGACCGTCTGGCAACCGGTGGAGATGGCGACCATACGCCAAATATACGTGGCCACTTCCAATCTCTGCTTTCGGTCATCATTGCTTTGAATGTAATTATGAACTTGATCGAAATCGTTGATCAAACTGCGAGCTTCTTCCGCCGGGAACGAATAGAGCGCAGACGAGGTACCTTGCTGATCGGCCCAGGAAATAATCGCGCCAATTACGATCGCCATCACAAAGACGGTCGAAGGCGTGATCCCCTTCACACGCGGCCCCCCCATCATCCACACGCGTCGTACGGCCAGACCTGCCAACACCGTAAACAACAGGCCCGCCATGAACGGGAGCAACAGATAATAAAATTGCCCCGGATAATGCTTTAGGAAGAACGTGAACGATTCCCCGTGCCCGCCATGCGCCATCCACACCGCGACCAAAGGCAGATTGGCGACAATCCATACCACAATCGCAAGCAGGGAAAGAAACAGCGCCGCCCGCTTCTCATATTGGTCCGAACTCATACTGCATGCCTCCGAAATATTCGCCAACGAACGTTTGCCACCAGGGACGCACGATCATTCGTCGACAGGAGTGACATGAGAATACCAACATGCAATGGCAGTACAAACCACGTCGACAAATGACGTCATACACAACCACGTGGACTGTCGCATCACGATCCTGAGACGGCAATGCAATAACTTACTTTGTGCACTGATGTTAGTGCAAGAAAAGCGTCCGGCCTCACGGCCGAACGCTTGATGAATCCTATCCGATGAATTGAGAATTACGCCGCGACGTCGGAGATGTTGTCATTGGATTCGTCGCCACCATCATTCGTGGGCATAGGTGGCGGGGCGGGCATGCCGGGCATGCTCGCGAACCCGGGGGCGGGTTCGTTTCCGGGGGCGGGTTCGTTTCCGGGTTCGTTTCCGGATTCGTTTCCGGGTCCGGGGGCGGGGGTGCCACCGACGTGCGAAGGCGATGCATGCGAGGACTGCCCGGACTGCTGATCATAATTCGCCACGGGGACCGACTCGACGGGAGCCGCCCCGGGAATGGCCACGAAGCTCGGGGCGCTGGTCATGGGTTCGTCCAGTCCCGGCATGTCTTCATTGGATTCGTCCATGGAACCGCCCTTGAACGCGCTTTTCCAGGTGTTCGTGAAGCAGAGGCAGGTGATGACACCTCCATAGACCAGGCCGATGATATTGCCCAGACCCGCATCGCCCCCGGCAATGCCGAGACCACTCAGGGCGAACATGGCGATGCCGCACACGATGCACAACGTGCGGCCCCACGGCGCGACCTTCAGAACGCCAATACCCGAGACGATGGTGAGCAGGCTGATGACGCCGGCGATGAGGCCAATCAGGAGGATGAGTCCGCCTCCGAGCATGCCGATCGAACTCATCTCGGCCATGGCGGGATCACCGCTGGATTCCATCGCGGCGCTGCCCGCGGCGAGCAAGCCGCCACCCACCACGATCAACAAGGCGGCCAAGGTGCCGAGCGACCCGAAAACAATATTGAGAATTCCGATGGCGGTCATGCCGCCCGTGCGTGTCCGATGCATGGTGAGCCCTTTCCAGAGCATGAAATCATGTTGAAAAATCTTCCGACGAACACTCATCGGCGCAAGACATGGGGGCGATTTTCCCTGAATTTTCATATTCCAAAGCACCGTACGACTCGTCCCATAAGAACGGGGCGGGAACCTCGCCACCCCGCCATTCCGACACGACTCGACCCAACCCATTCAGATAAATTCTCCTGCCTCGCCCCGAGGATCGTTCGGATCGTGAAGTTCGGCCGCTATCATGAACCCAAAGGCTTCGAACACGGGCCATGACGCCATGACACAGATCGATCCAACCAATTCTCAATCCATCAAGAACTCATCCAAGCCCCCGCTCGACGAGGCGCTGTTTGCGGATCTTGCCCGCCATATCGATGATCATCACGAGAAGCTCATCACGCTTCGCCGACATCTCCATGCCACGCCCGATGCGTCGGGGCATGAACATGAGACCACGGCTTTCATTGCCGCGACCCTCACGAAACTTGGTTGTGAACCTCGAATCATGCAGGACGGGCTGGGCCTGCTGGTGGACATCGACCTCGGCGCGCCTTCGGGCAGCTTCATCGCCTTGCGTTCGGAACTGGATGCGGTGGGCGTCAACGACGACAAACAGACGCCTTACGCCTCGTCGAAGCCCGGCCTGTGCCATGCCTGTGGGCACGATGTGCACAGCACGATCCTGATGGGCGTGGCCGGGACGATCACCGATTCGCTCGATGCCATCCGGCAACGAAACCTGAAGCACAACCTCAGGCTCATCTTCCAACCTTCGGAGGAAACCGCCACCGGTGCGCAATCGATGATCATGCAAGGGGCGCTTGATTCCGTGGCCGCCATCCTCTGCCTGCATGTCGATCCGTTTCTCGAACCGGGACGCATCGGCGTTCGCCACGGCCCCATCACCGCAAGCTGCAATTCGTTTCGCGTTCACATCAAGGGCCGGGGCGGGCACACCGCGAGGCCTTTCGAGGCGATCGACCCCATCCCCGCGGTGACCAGCCTGATCGACCAGTTCTACATGCTGTGCCCCCGAAGCGTCGATGCGCGGCATCCGATGGTCATCAGCGTGGCGTCGATCGACACGGGGTCCGTCTTCAACGCCATTCCCGATGAGGCGGTGATCCAGGGCACGTTGCGAACGTTGCGCACGAAAGACGCCAGCGATGTCCAGCAACGCATGCTGGCGATCGCCCAGGGCGTGGCCCTCGCCACGGGGTGTGATGTGGATGTGCAGTTCGAGCACGCCTGCCCCCCCACCAACAACGATGTACGCCTGACCGACTTCGTCACGTCACACTGCAAACGAGCCTTTTCCGATTCCTTTGTCGAATGGATCGAGTTGCCCAGCATGGGTGGCGAGGACTTCGCGTTCTATCAGGAACAAGTGCCGGGGCTCATGGTACGTCTCGGGGCGGCCTTGCCCGATCAGAAACGCCGACGACCTTTGCATTCGAGTCACTTCGACATCGACGAGTCGGCACTGACGGCGGGGACGAAATACCTGGTCCACGCCGCCCTGTGGTGCGCCGAGCAGTACGAGTCAGACCCGACGTAAGCCATAGCCTCTCCGTGATCCCGACGCAGAGCATGCCATGTTCCGCTAGCATGTCCCGCGATCGCACACCCCTAACGCGATACGAATTATGACGCACCAATTCACTCCCAACAAGCATTTCACCATTGGCGTGGAAGTCGAACTCGGGCTCGTCAACTCCGACGACTATCAGCTTGAGAGCGGCATCACCCGCATTCTCGATCAGGTGCCCGAGAAGTGGAACGACTGTTTCAAGCCCGAGTTCATGCAGAGCTTCTGCGAGATCAACACGGGGGTGTGCGATACCGTTGCGGATGTGCAGCGAGATCTGGACGAGAAGCTGACCTGGGCGAACAAGACGGCCCAGGACCTGGGATTGCAGTTCGTCTGGTGTGGCACGCATCCATTCTCCAATTGGGCCGACCAGAAGATTTCGCCCGGTGATCGTTACGCCTGGTTGCTGGAGACGATGCAACACATCGCGCGCCGACTCACGGTGTTCGGATTGCACATCCACATCGGCCTGTCCTCGGGCGACAAGGCCATCCAGATGTGCGATCGACTCCTGCGCCACCTGCCCACGCTGTTGGCGTTGTCGGGAAATTCGCCTTACTGGGAAGGCGAGGACACGGGACTCGTCTCCTATCGCTCGAAGGTGATAGAAATGCTGCCCACCGCGGGCATGCCCCAGACGATGCGCAACTGGTCGGAATACGTCTGGCTGATCAACCACCTCATCTCGACGGGGTTCATCCGTTCCATCCGCGAGATCTGGTGGGATGTACGTCCCCATCGCGAATTCGGCACCGTCGAGATTCGCGTCATGGACCAGCCCTTGAACATGAAGCATTTGCTGGGGTTGGTCGCGTTGACCCAGTCGCTGGTCGCCGGCATCTCCGAGGACATCGATCGAGGGGCGTATCAGTTCGACTGCCATCCCATGATCGCCAAGCAGAACAAGTGGCACGCGACCCGGTATGGCATGAACGCGAGCTTCGTGGATTCCGACACGATGCTGGCGATTCCCGCGGTGCAGATGTCCCGTCGATTGGTCGAGAAGTGCACGCCATTCGCCGAAAAACTGGGCTGCGTCGAGCAACTTGGCTATGTGGAGGACATCATCGCCAACGGCAACGGGGCCGATCGGCAGCGGAAAATTTTCGCCGACACGGGTGAGTTGACCGACGTGGTGCGTTTTCTGGTGGATGAGGGTCGTCAGGCGGGGGTTTGAGAACTCTTTGAAGGGAATACGAAAAAGAGTGGCCCGGCGCGATTCCCCGGCATACAGATTATGCGTTGCCCGGTTTTCAGCGAGGGAGTGATCGATCCATGAGCGAGCAAGTCGAGCCGCCTCCGGTTCACAAGAGAAAATGTGAACAATCGACCGCGGTCAAATCAAAGCCCCGGAACGCCCCGACTCGTATTGATCGGCTTCCGCCCTGGGATGTACTTCTGCACAACGACGATCTCAATGACATGGGCTACGTGATCGAAACGATCCTGATGCTCACGACGCTCAAACCCGAATGCGCGATCGAGCGCATGTTCGAGGCGCACCGAACCGGGGTGGCCATGCTGCTCAACACGCACAAGGAACATGCCGAGCTCCTGCAGGAACAGTTCATGTCCAAGGGTTTGAAGGTGACCATCGAAGCGGGGTGTTGAACGTACCGGGCAACGCGTTCGGTTTCACTCGGCCAATCGTTCTCGCAATCCATCCAGCAAAGACTTGTAGACCTTGTCCTCCGCCTTCGTCGCATCGATGAGCAGATAGCGATCCGGTTGAGCCTCAACCTGATCGAGGAAGCCCTGCCTGACCTTTTCGTGAAATTCCGATTCCCGCCGCTCGATGCGATCGTCGAACAATGATGGTTGAGCCGCCCCGTGATACCGTCCGCTGCGACGCTGCCGGCTCGTCTTTTCGTCCACGTCGAAGATCACCGTCAGGTCGGGCCAGTTGTCCCCGATGGCGACTCGCCCCACGTGCATGATTTCATCGAGATCGAGCCCCCCCGCGGTGCCTTGATACGCGAGCGTCGAACTGACGAAACGATCGGCCAGAACAAGCAAGCCATCGGCCCGGGCGGGGTTGACCACCTGTTCGATGAGCTGGGCCCGGGAGGCCATGTACAGCATCATCTCGCACTTCAGGCTCATCTCGGTGTTCTCGGGATCGAGCAGGACCTTGCGGATCTGCTCCCCGATTGAGGTTCCCCCCGGTTCGCGTACTTCACGAAAGGCCAGATCCTGCTCGTGGCAGAAATCCATGAATCGCTTGAACTGGGTGGATTTGCCCGATCCGTCGGGACCGTCAAAGACGATGAATCGTCCCTCTAATTGTTTGATCCAGGTGCTCATCGACGGGGACTATCCCGCTTTCAAGGCTCGCTGGCAAGCACACGCCCCCAAGTCACATGCATTA
>JAPULD010000454.1 GCA_027295365.1 Planctomycetota bacterium | reverse complement strand
CGCATGGATGTGTCGTATCACGCCGACACCGCTCACTCGACGATCTACATTGATGGCAGGACGCTTGCGGGTGAGATCGTTGTCCGGATCTTCACGGCACTGGTCAGCCGCGAATTCGGCCCAGACGAGTTCACGGTTCGTCGCGTAGGCACGAACACCGCTCACTCCGCAGCGGTGGCGGCATGACGACGAATCGTAAATCTTCATCGCATTCTCAACCTGGACCTTCTCGGACCACTCTTGATGCGGCGAGAGCCTACACCGATCGCGGCTGGCGGGTCCTGCCGATTCCGCACCGCAGCAAGAACCCGGGCGTGGTGGACTGGCCGAACCTTCGACTCGACATCGAGGATCTACCCCCCCACTTCATCACCGAGCCTCTAAACATCGGCGTTTTGCTGGGTGAACCATCCGACGGCCTGATCGACATCGATCTTGACCATAATTTGGCGGTCGAGTTGGCCGATGAGTACCTCCCGCCGACACCGTGTGAATTTGGTCGAGCTGGCAAGCCACGATCCCACCGCCTGTATCGTGTCACGACCCCACTCAAGACGCGCAAACGCAGAAGCCCAGGTCACGGCACCATCGTGGAAATCCGGTCCACAGGCTGTCAGACTGTTTTTCCACCGAGTACGCACCCCTCGGGCGAGGCGATTGAGTGGGTCGATTCCGATGTCGAGCCAACGGAGGTCGATGCCGGATTCTTGATCGATGCCGTGGAGCGATTATTTGATGCTGTGCACCGTGAACTGGTCGGCGGGCAGCAGCCACCCGCACTCGCTCTGTGTGAAGATGAAGAAGTCGGCAAGGACGCCGATGGCGCCCGGGCCGGAAAACTTGATCAATCCCTGCTCGATTGCCTCGCGTCGATGAAGAAAATGAAGATTCAGGACCAGCAGGATGGTTCACACCGTCTTTTCGCAGCCGCCTGCCGGACAGTCGAACACGACCTTGATGAGACGCAAGCCATCGCCTGCATCCGTACCTATGCCAGTCACGTTCCATTTCCCAGAACTTGGACTGACGATGAGATTCTGCAACGTGTACACGACGCCGAACAGAAGTGTACTCGAGGGGATGTATTCAACCGTGATGACGAACCGAGTTCGTCCAAGGAGTCCCAGGCCACGATCCTCGTGGGTCTGTGTGATGATATTGAACTCTTCCACGACGACGACCGGGCCTACGCGACACTCCAGATCGGTGATCGCATCGAGACGCTCCTGCTCAGAAGCCGGGCCTTCAAACGATGGCTGTCCCGACAGTTCTATAAGACGATTGGGAAAGCGCCCAATTCCCAGTCTCTTTCTGACGCCATAGGGGTGTTGGAGGGAAAGGGGCTCTTTGATGGGCCTGAACATCGAGTCCATGTACGTCTGGCTGAACACGAAGGCGCGATCTACCTCGATCTGGCGGACGAACATGGTCATATCGTCTGCGTTACGCTGCATGGCTGGGATCTACTGACGGAGACTCCCGTCCGTTTTCGCCGGCCCCGGGGCATGCAGACCCTGCCGATGCCCTCTAGAGAGGGTGAGGTCGGCGAACTAAGGCAATTCATCAACCTTGAGCGCAACGAAGACTTCATGCTTCTCGTCGCATGGCTTGTGGCCGCCTTGCGCCCGGGCCTACCGGTGCCGGTTCTGGCCTTCAGCAGCGAACAGGGATCTGGAAAAAGTACCGCTAGCCGTCTACTGCGGGGGCTGATCGATCCCAACGAGGCGCCAATCCGTTGTGAGCCTCGTGAAGTCCGGGATCTCATGATCGCAGCGGGGAATGGGCTGGTCGTGGCCTACGACAACCTCAGCCGCATCCAGCCCTGGCTCAGTGATTCACTGTGTCGTCTCAGTACCGGCGGCGGTTTCAGCACCCGGGTGCTGTACGAGAACGATGAAGAGCAGATCTTCGATGCCCTTCGTCCCGTCCTCCTCAATGGAATCGAGGAGTTGGGGGAACGAAGCGATCTTCTGGATCGAACCATTCGTCTCAGTTTGCCGAGCATCCCTGAAGAAGAGCGACAGCCGGAGCAGGTCATTTTCGCCCAGTTCGAGCGGGCACGACCTCGTATCCTTGGGGGACTGCTCACAGCCGTCAGCGCCGCCCTTTCCCGGATCGACGCCGTCAATCTGGACCGGTTACCGCGCATGGCCGACTTCGCCAGATGGATCGTGGCCGCTGAATCCGCTCTCCCCTGGCCCGAAGGGGGTTTCATGCAGGCCTATACCGACAATCGTGCCGGGGCCCATGAATTGGCGTTGGAAGCATCGCCGATCAGCGAACCCCTGCGGAAGTTTGCGGAGATCAAAGTCAACTGGACCGGCACGGCAACCGACCTGCTTCGCGAACTGGAAGAGCATGCCGACGAGCAGACTCGGAAGCAACGCGGATGGCCGAAGTATCCCAATACGCTCGGAAATCAACTTCGACGGGTGGCTCCGAATCTACGTGCCGTCGGGGTCAGCATCGAGTTTCCGGAACGTACTCACCAGGGACGCACCCTCATCATCAAAAAAGTATCGCAAAGTGTTGACACGGTTGACACGGTCTGTCGCACCACCCATTTTGAAAATAAAAACAACGATTGCCGTGACCGCAACATGACGACTCGTGACGACGGCGTGACGATTGAAGATCGCGCGCAAATCCTTGCGGTGACGCAGCGTGACAACCATGACAACGAATTGCAGACTCCATCTGACATCGTCTGGGACGGAGACCTCGAGGAGCATGCGGCCATCCTTGAGATCGATGGTGAGCTGACCCGGAATCAGGCCGTGGCCCATGCTCTTGCTTGCCGCCGTAACGAGCTGAATGGTCAGAGAAACGGGGTGCTGACGTGATCGCTTCATCACCACGTCAACGGGCTCGTGACGTTCGCCTGGGTCGCCCCCGGAATTGGGCGGCCTTGGGCTTCCATCAGATGGAACTTCTACCACACGGCCCAACGTCGCCCGACACGGACGGAACGGATTCGCACACCACCCCCACGAGGCAAGGAGGCCTCCGACCATGAAAATCGAACAGCGCAAGACTTCCGACATCAAGCCCTACGAGTCCAACCCCCGGAAAAATGATGCGGCGGTGGAGGTTGTGGCCAATTCAATCAAGGAGTTCGGCTTCAAACAGCCCATTGTCGTCGATGAGAAAGGCGTCATTATTGTCGGCCACACAAGATGGAAAGCCGCCCAGAAGCTTGGCCTCGAAAAAGTGCCGGTCTTGGTGGCCAAGGATCTGACCCCGGAACAGGCCCGGGCCTACCGCATCGCGGACAACCAGACTGCTTCTATCGCCGAATGGGATCTTGAATTGTTACCGATCGAGTTGACCGAATTGAAAGCCGTGGACTTCGACCTGGAGTTATTGGGGTTCGAGACCAAGGAACTGGAACGATTGCTCAATGCCACGCCCAATGAAGGCCTGACGGATCCCGACGCCGTACCTTTGCCTCTGGATGAACCCATAACTCAACCCGGAGACCTGTGGATTCTCGGTCAGCACAGATTGCTTTGCGGTGACAGTGCACTTCCGGGGGATGTCGATCGACTGCTCGATGGCGCCAAGATCCATCTCGTCAACACAGATCCGCCGTACAACGTCCGTGTCGAACCGCGTTCCAACAACGCGATCGCCGCCGGCAACTCGTCGTTCAGCGCGCCGAAGAACAAGAGCAAGAATCATCATCAACAATTCGACCTCGCGCGACATCCCGAGAAGGCCAAGCCCAACACAAAGAAGATGCGGCCGAAGGATCGACCGCTGGAGAACGATTTCGTCTCCGACGAGGAATTCGACAAGCTTCTCGATGCGTGGTTCGGCAACATCGCGCGGGTGCTGAATCCAGGAAGATGCTTCTATATCTGGGGTGGGTATGCAAACTGTGGCAATTACCCCCCAGTACTCAAACACCATGGCCTGTATTTCGCCCAAGCGATTATCTGGGTCAAGGAACACCCGGTCTTGACCCGGAAAGATTTCATGGGCAATCACGAATGGGCATTTTATGGTTGGCGAGAGGGAGCTGGGCATGAATTCTTCGGGCCGACCAATGCAACGGATGTCTGGTCGGTGAAGAAGGTCAACCCCCAGAGCATGATCCACTTGACCGAGAAGCCAGTCGAACTCGCGGCTCGGGCCATTCAGTATTCATCACTCCCGGGTGAAAACGTACTTGATCTTTTCGGCGGATCAGGTTCAACGCTTATGGCCTGCGAGCAACTTGGTCGGCGGTGCTTCATGATGGAACTCGACCCGCCTTACGCGGACGTCATCGTGCAGCGGTGGGAGGTGTTCACAGGGAAGAAGGCCCAGCGGATCAGTACGAATACTGTCGCCGAAGAGAAAGCCCCGACGAAGGTCGAGGCGAAAGGGGAGGCCAAATCATGAGGCTACGACGAGTCCTCCACCGGCGGCTCCCGCAGGGCATGCCAAGCGAAGTGGAGTCATTCCGCTTCTCACAACACCAACCTCA
>JAPULD010000453.1 GCA_027295365.1 Planctomycetota bacterium | reverse complement strand
ACCTGCCCATGGCACCCACGTAACATGCTTTTGACATGGCACCCCACCACCAGTGACAGGTTTGATCCCAGTCCTCTAGAATAGTCCCATGCACTGGACCGCCCTGCTCACCAAACGCGAGTTCTCCGAGGACGCAAGGCTCACCGGCGATCTTGAATGCATCGGATGCGGCTACAACCTGCGCAGTGCGCGCGTGGGCGGCTTGTGCGCCGAGTGTGGATTGCCCGTCACGGAATCCATGTTCGAACTGGCCCAACCCGACCTGGTGGCCATCGGTTTTCGACGCATCGCGCTATCGATGATGTTTCTCTTCGCGCTCATCATTCCCCCCATCATCCCGAAGTTCATGGGGATGGACATGTTCCTGCTTGTGGGGGGCATTCTGATGATCGCCGAGCTGTATCGATTCTGGGGCAGCGCGACGTTGCGCTTCAGGGCTTCTCTGGTTCAACTCCCCATCATCGGCCCCCGATTGAAGGTCATGTTCGCGTTGAACCTGATCCAACTGCTCCTGCTGGGCGGCGCCGTCCTGATGTGGTACATCGCCCTGGCCAGCGCAACCACCATCCCGGGCAGTGTGGATTTCTGGAAGTGGTTTCTGGGCGGGGCGTGGCTCGCGCTGGTCGTCCTGTCGCATATCGCGACCATCATGGCGAGTCTGGCCATGGCCAACATGTTGGGCTACGAGGCGTGCCGCAAAGATCTGTTTCGCTCGATCATCTGGCTGGCGACGAGTCCCTTTTCGGCGCTGCTCGTCATGATCGTGTTTCTGGGATTGATCATCGCCAGCGGCAATCAGCTCAGCACCTCCATCGTCCGGCTCGTGGGGATCGCATCTTTGATCCTCATCGCGATGATCGCCAACGTATATGGCATCACCGCCGGGCTGAGGCTCGCGGGAGCCGCATTGCACGAACGGGATACACCGGATGACCTGGTCGACATGGACCGAGGCCAATTTCAACATCGCTCGCGCACCACAAGCGAAGAACTGCCCGACATCAAGCTTCAGTGAGGCGGGCCGCTTTCAAACTTACGCATACGAGTCACTTCTCAAAGTGGCAGGGTTAAAATTTCCCATGACCCTTGTGGTGCAAGCCTCTGACTAATAACTGTGATACCTGAAGCGTTTATCACTGCCACCCGCCGCGTGATGTTTGATCCCCTCCCCCTTGAGGGGGGGAGAAGAATTGGCCGGTGCAACCGGACTTCTTGCGCTTAGCTGATGCGCAGGCCCGCTTCTCCCGACTCGAAGAGGTGGATCCGTTCGCAATCAAAAGCAAACGTCAATGACTCTCCATGTTTGGGCTGGCCATTCTCCGAAGGTACCGAGGCCAGCAAGGCCGCACCTTGGGCAGTTCTGGCGTGGATGTGAATATGCTCGCCCAGGGGTTCGACGAACTCGACCTTCGCGCGGAACGAAGATTGGGGGGCTTCGGTTTCCGAGACGACTTTCAAGTCCACGGGGCGCACGCCCCAGACGACCTCGCGCTGTCTTGGTCTTCCAAATTGCTTGCACTGCGCTTCGGATGGAGAGAACTCGAGCCCATGGCCATCTCGAAAGAGCAATCGATCGCCTTCGGTCTGGAGATGCCCTTCGATGAAGTTCATGGGGGGCGTCCCCATGAATCCCGCCACGAATCGATCTTCGGGTTCACGATAGAGTTGCATGGGCGTTCCGACCTGATGGATGCGGCCCCGACGCATGACCGCGATGCGATCGCCCAGACTCATCGCCTCCTCCTGATCGTGGGTGACGTGCAGGGTTGTGATGGCCGTCTCGCGATGCAGCGATTTCATCTCCATCCTCAATTGCCGCCGGGCCACCACATCCAGATCGCTCAACGGCTCGTCGAGCAGGTGGCAGAGGGCCTTGCGGACGAGGGCCGCCGCCAGCGCGACGCGTTGTCGTTGACCGCCCGAGAGCTCCCCCGGCTTGCGCGAGAGGAACTCGCGGATTCGCGTCAGTTCGATCACCCATTCCAGGCGTGTCACGAGCTGCTTTTTGTTCATGGGGTCGGACCGGGACGCCTGCCTCAGCTTCAGGGGATAGGTCAGGTTCTTGCGCACCGTGAGATGGGGGTAGAGCGAGAACTCCTGGAAGATCATGGCGACCTGTCGTCGGGCCGGAGCCAGATTGGTGATGATCTTCTCGCCCAGCTTTATTTCGCCCTCATCGGGCTTCTCAAGCCCCGCGATGACTCTCAGCAGGGTGGTCTTGCCACACCCCGATGGGCCAACAAGCACCATGTATTCGCCATCGTGAACCTGCAAATCGAGTTCACGCAGCGCGAATACCTTCTTCGCGTAAGTCTTGCTGACGTTTTCGAGTGAGATTCGGCTCATGCCCCTAAGGATAGCGCATCGGTTGTGAACAGGACGTCGGGATGGATTCTCGATCGAACCATGACGCGCGAAGGCGACAATTTCACCTGATCTCGAAACTCTTGAGGGCTGCGCTTCAGACGGGTCCGGGAAGATCCGAAGACAGGGGTGTCGTCCCTGATTCGCATCGAGATAAACGCGAGAACTTCTCTCGATGCGAGGTCTGGACGTTCATCCACCCCCCCGAATGCCCGATCGAGGATCGAGACGGTATTCACCCGCCGGCCTTTGGTCGGCGTTTTTCGTTTTGGATCAGGGACACGAACCCCACTGGGCGAGCAGGGTCAGGAGATCCGTGACATCCACCACATCGTCGGGGCACTGTTCGCTTGTCCCATCGATGTCGGCGGCGCTGAGACCTGATTCGCCCCATTCGGCAAGCAGGAAAAGCAGATCGTTCACGTTGACGATGCCATTGGCCTCCACGATATCGGCAGAGCAGGGTTCCCGCATCGGATGCACGACGGATACGGACTGCTCGGGATCGGCGCCCGGCTTGAAAAGCATGATCTTGGCCAGTCCATCGACAGGTGGGTTGGGGCTGTCGAACCGGAAACTGTACATCGTGTTCCAGCGGATGGCGTTGGCGTCAGCGTTGACGTCGAACGTCTCTGATTGCCATTCATAGCGACCGCCAAGATCGATCTGGGTCCAGTCCGCGATTGAATAAGGTTCGCCCGAGTGCGAATCGACATCGTTGAAACCGGCGTTCGTCACCGTCGTGCAACCCGTGGGGACGCTGAAGCATTGCACGCTGCGATCGGAGTTGTAGTTGTAGACTGCATACTCGTAATGCCAGGTGCCGTCCTGGTTGTCGGTCGCCCTTGAACCGACGTGGAGATCACCATCCCCGGCGATGCTGATCGTCGCGATCTGCACGCCCGTGTCGATATCCTGCCAGGCGTCGAGCCCGGTGCTCACCTGCTCGATTTCGATCCCGACGTTGTAGCTCAGGTTGTAGCCGCCCCCACTGAGCCCCCCGACGAAGCATTCACGATAGGAGGCATTGTTGTACTGGTTGGCCCACGCCTGTTCATCGGTGGTGAGGTAGTACGCCTCCATGAAGTATTGGGCCCCGGGGTTCAGGTCCGGATTCAGATCATCCACCTGAACCTGGAGACGCTTGAAGATGGCGTCGCCGCTCGCTCCGGCCTGCAGCACGTAGGGAAACGTGTACGCGCCGTTGGCCGCGTTCACCTCGGAGCGCGGGCCCATCCCCGGCTGGTTCCCGTTCAGGAACGTGCCGTAGGTGTCGGCGCAGCCGATGGCGAGCCAGTCGCAATCGAAGTTGGGCTGGCAAACCCCACAAAACATCTCGTCGAATTCATCCACCGCACAGAAGGAGTGCTTCAGCCAGCTCATGCCGATCTGGTCGAATCGTTTGTCATGCAAACGGTAGAGATTCTGGCCGATGACC
>JAPULD010000452.1 GCA_027295365.1 Planctomycetota bacterium | reverse complement strand
CACCAGCCAATGTCGTTTCCCAACTTGCCGCCTCGCGTGGAAGGCGAGTATCTCACCGATCGCGAGGCGGACGAGGCGGTCGCCTTCATCCGACGCAACCGGGAAAAGCCTTTCTTTCTCTCACTCTTTCATTACGCCGTGCATGCCCCGATTCAGGCCAAGGCGGATTTGATCGAACACTATGACGCCAAACCCCGACCCGAGCATGATGGCCAGATACATGCCAAGTACGCCGCGATGGTGCACAGTATGGATGAGGCCACCGGGCGCATCCTCAAGACGCTGGATGATCTTGGATTGCGTGAGAACACGTTGGTACTCTTCACCAGCGACAACGGCGGGGCGACGCATTTTCCGGCCACCGACAATCGTCCATTGCGAAGCGGCAAAGGAAGACCCTACGAAGGTGGGCTGCGAGTGCCGTTCATCGTGAATTGGCCTGGGCGAATCAAGGCCGGAGCGGTCATCGACACGCCAGTCAATTCGATTGACCTCTTGCCGACCATCTGCCATGCGTTGGACGTCGATAGGCCAAGCGCTCACGTCATCGATGGATTGGATCTGATGCCATTGATGATTCAAGGGCAGCCTTTGTCGCGCGAGACGATGTACTGGCATTACCCCCATTATTGGTGGGGTGGACGGGTGACGCCCTACTCGGTGATTCGACACGGCTCGACGAAGCTGATCAGATGGTACGAATCTGGAGAATTCGAGTTGTACGACTTGGCCAATGATCCTTCGGAGACGACGAATCTCGCGACGAGCAACCCTGACATCGTCGCTGATCTGTCTGCCCGGCTTGACGTGTGGCTCCAGGACACCGGAGCGTTGATGCCACGTCAAAATCCTTCCTACGGCAAACCCGACTGATGGACACCGTGCTTTCGCGGTTCAATGACCAGGTGAAACCACACGCCGCCTTACGCCAGGCCCGATAATCCTGGGCGCATGAAAAAACCCACCGCTTGAGAGGGTGGGCGTTTCTTCGCGCAAGTCTTGCTTGAGTCTGAGTCTGGTGGAGTTGTCTTGTCGAGCGTTTCAGCTCAGCAAAGGGTGGCAAACGTCAGGAGCGTCAACAGCACCATTCGTTTGCGATTCTCCGTAATCGCGATGAGGTTCGTAAGGAACATTTCTCGGTCTCCATGTCTTTAGTTGTTTTGCACCATACACTATCAACCGGCATGCCGAAAAGTACTTTTTGCGCACATTTCACTCATGACCCCTTCGGAGTGTTTCTTATGGGACGAAGCCGTGTGATCTGCGCCGCCATGATGATTCTGTTCAACATCAGTTGCAGCCTGGTCGCCACAGCGCACCCTCAGGCAGCGCCTGATAAGTCAGCGGCGCTTCCCGACGTGAGTGAAGTTGTGGGAGCCTGGATCACCGCCCGCCAATGGATCGAAGCGTTCGAGGTCCCGCGACTTGATGATGAGGCGGCCCGGGTCCCGATCCCGGATGCCCATGGGATCAGCGTCATTCTTCGCCACCGGGGTCGGATTGTCGGGCAGGGTCATGATGAATCGGGTGACAACCTGATGTTGCGTCGTGCCGTGGGGCGTGCGTTAAGCAACGCATTGGGAGATCAGGTGATCGCCCGTCTTCCGGACGAGCAACGTACTTTGGTGGGCACCTCGTTGAATTTGGAACTCGAGGTGGCCGGGCAATTCCTCCCGGTCCCGGGTCGCACGTTCGAACAGATCAGTCGGCGAATCGTACCCGGCGTCGAAGGGATTGCTCTGCGACATCAGCAACGCTGGGCGGTGACGTATGCCTCACAAATGCTGGCCATGAATACCGCGACGAATCTAAGCGGATTGCTTGGTGGGCTCTCGGCGGAACTCGGTTTCATGATCACCGATCTTCGACGCACTCAATTACAGGATGACTTCACCGTCTACCGATTTCGCAGTGTTCACTTGGCCCAGACCTCGAACCACGCCTTCCCCCATCAAGTCCATCGAAGCGGCAAGCTCATCATGCCGTATCAGGTGAACACGCAGAGCCTGCGTACGACGGCTCAACAACTCGTGGAGCATCTCAAGACTCATCAATGGCCACTCGAACCGCCTCAGGCTGGAGACCCGGACTATTCACCCCCACCTGGTCTTCGCGGAGATTACAACCCCATTGTCGATCGATACCATCCGATCGTCGCTCCTCCACTGGATCAGGCGTTGACGGCGTACGCCTTGCTTCGGTACGCCAAATCACGACTGGCGGATGATCCTCAATCCGCCCAGGATGCCATCGCTTTCGCCCAGCGAATCCTGCTCGACCTGACCCGCCTTAATGATTCGATGCAGAACACACGTGCGGAACCGATCGCATCCGCGGCCATCGTGTACGCCTTGCTCGAACTGGACAATCGTGAAGACCATGATGAATTCGAAAGCCTGTTATCCGATTCGGCGACACGACTGACAAAATTCCTGCAGCCAGATGGCACGCTGAAGCAACCGCAGCCCGAGGGTGATCCTCTTGACATCACGCCTCATGGTCAGGCCCTCATCGCAGGTGCATTGGCTCGACTCCATGTCTTGAAACGACCCGAGGTTCCGGCCCGGGAATCTGTTCGAGCGGCCATCGATGCCGCTTGGAATTCGCTTCCCGATCATCAACAGATCGGCCTCCTGCCCTGGATCGGATGGGCTGAAGCCGACTATGCCAAATCCATGGTCGGTCCGGCCCCAGAACCGACTCGTCTGGAGAGGCTCCTGCGATCGCTCGAAGCGAGTCTTATCAGACATGAAATTAGAATCGAGCCGGACCTCGTCGGAGGGCTGAGTCTGACCCAGGCCCAGGCTGGTTCGCGACCCCAAGCCACGGCCCAGACCTTTCGACCGGCGGCTTGGATGGCCCGTTTCGTGGCGGGTCAGGATAATATGGAACCAGTGCGTATCAAAGCACTTACCGATGGACATTGGCTGACCATACGATTTCTGCAGCAATTGACGGTTCGAGAAGACTCAAAATGGCGTTTTCAAAGTCCGAAAAGGTCTTTTGGGGGCATTCAGGCCTCTCCATGGGACTCAAAGCAGCCTCTGGCCGCCCAATCCATGGGACTCTTGACGGCAGCAGAGACTCTTCTGGCCCTTCAGGAGGCTCACAATCACTGATTTAATGACATCTTCTTGAGCAAGAAGATTCGATGAGACGCCGCCTGATTTCTATACTGGTATGTATCACAGTGTGGAGAGAATCAGGACCAATGGCGTTTTTCATCCTTTCGGGGAACGACTCGCCGATGTAGGCATCGAACCCAGTGGCAAGGATCATCGAGAAACGCCCCGATATCCCGATGCAAGAACACAAGAGGTAAGAATCAAATGAACAAGACGCTCACCTTTGCGACTGTACTTTTTATTGGCTTGCTGTCTGCCGACGCCAGCGGTCAGAGCCTTTCGGATCGCATCAATCACTTTCGAAATAACCAGATCCAAGCGCAGGCGACCAATCAATCCAAGAGCCACATTCTCAGCGTCTTGATCTACACCGACGTCTCGGTGAGTTTTCAAGAAGTCGAGGCCCGCGAAGTCTTCAACTATCTCCAGACGATTCTCGGCATCAACATCATCGGACGATACAACGATGATCGTTCGGGCATCGGCCTGGATCCGGAAGCATCGGTGACGCTCAACGTCGAGAATATGCCGGCCCTGAACGTAATTGAAATGGTGCTCGCCCAACTCGAGGATTTCGATGGGACCAACTGGCAACTTCGCGAAGGCTTCCTCGAAGTGGGCACCACTGAACGACTGGCCTCGCCCAGCGCCCAAGAGATCCGGTACTACCCGGTTCGCGACCTGCTCTTCGAGCCACCCATGTTCGACAACGCCCCTGAAATGGACCTTGGCTCCGCTCTGAATCAGGGTGGAAGTAGCGGCGGTGGCGGCGGCGGCGGTGGCGGCGGTGGTGGCGGCGGTGGCGGTGGCGGCGGCGGTGGCGGTAGTGGTGGCGGTGGAAGCAGCGGCGGAATCTTTGGCGATCCCACTGATGATCCCGATCGACTCACCGAAACCGAAAAGGTCCAGCAAATCATCGACCTCATCGTCGATACCGTCGAACCCGACGCCTGGACCATTAACGGAGGCGAATACGCCACCATTCAGTTCTACCAGGGAACGCTCATCATCAAAGCCCCCGACTTCATTCATCGACAGATCGGCGGCTACCCCTTCCCGATTCGGAGGCCTTCCAGCAGCATTTCAAGCGCCTTCGACCGACGATACGTGAGCTTCGCCTCGAATTCGTCGTACGTTGAAGTCATCCCGCTCCGCGGCAACGTCAACACCTCACCCCCCGGTGAGCGTGCGAGCGGGGGAAAGTAAAACGCTCAACTCTCGACTTGTACAAAAAGCCCGCGTCCTCATGGACGCGGGCCTTTTTCTTGCAATCGAATCGACGACCCGAATCAATCATCTTCCGATGCCGATTGCTTCAGGACATAATGCTCGAACCACGCATGATCCCACATCATCTTCGCCTTCCGGTGCGACAGTTTCGACAGGCCATGCCCCTCCCCCGGATACACCACCAGTTCGCAGGGCACGTTCAGGTAGTGATGCAATGATCGATGCAGGGCGCGGCTGTGTTGGGCCGGCACGCGAGCATCGTTCTCGCCCACATGAATCAACGTGGGCGTCACCACCTGATCGACGTTGTACAGGGGCGACGAATCCTGCATCTTCGTACTCTGGTCCCAGGGGAGGCCTCCCGAATAGTTCACCACATGCCCCGGCGTGTCCTCGATCTCCCATTGCATGACGGTGTCGAAGACCCCCGCCCCGCTGCTGGCGGCCTTGAAACGCTGGTCGGCCACGATGAGGCAATTGGTCAGATACCCCCCATTGCTCCAACCCGTCACGGCGAGCTGCTCCGGATCGGCAATGCCACGATCGATGAGCGCATCGATCCCGGAGCGAATGTCCTGCACGTCCAGGTTGTTCTTGTTCTGGATGAGGTCGATGAGAAAGGCATCGCCATACCCCGTCGAGCCGCGATAATTCGGATCGAACACGGCCCACCCTTTTGCCGGGAACAAGGTGCGTCCATAAATCCAGTATCGAAATTCAAAATGGCTGCACGCGGTGGGGCCTCCATGGATGGAGACGACCAGGGGCAAGGGACCGTCACTCGGCTCGTAGTCGGGCGGCAACTCAAGCAGGCCTTCCACTGGCGTCCCGTCGTCACTGACCCATGTGACGATCTGGATCTGGGGGAGCTTCCATGAATCGACCTGGGGGTTGATGTTCGTCAGCCTCCTGTAACTGGCGTCTGCCCCTCCATCCTTCAACTCGAATAGATCGGGCATGTGCGTCAAACTCGAACGCAACACGATGGTGTCATTACCTGACCGGGAAAAGCCGAATCCGCTGATTACTTCATCGCCCGGGGTCATGGTCACCGCGGAACCATGACCTTCGCGTCCGATCTGGCGCACGCGATAGAGTCGCTTTCGAGCATGGTCGTCAGCAAGAAAACAAAGATCATGCGTCCCGGGGAACCATGTCATCTGACCCGAAATAGTCACTTCGTCAGGACGCTGGAGTACTGAAATGGTCGGCTCACCATCATCGAAATGCGCCACGAAGGCCTCGCCCGGATAGCCATCGAAATCAACCCTGAAGGCAAGCTTGGTCTCGTCGTCGGACCATGTGAGGTTGACGATCCAGCCATAGGGAGAAGGGGCATCCTCGCGCCAGCGTCGATCCTCCAGACGAATGACTTTCCTGTTCGTGGTGTCATAGACGTCCACGTGCGACCAGCCTTCATTGGTGATGAGTTCCTCGGTGGGCGTCGTGATCATGGCGATGTACCGACCCGAAGGCGAGACGGCCATCTCGCCAATCACGCGATTCTCATCGACCAGCAACTCATCGCGCCAATTCCTGAGATCAAGTTTGTGGACCCGACCAAACTCGACGACGCCATGACCATACTCAAGGTCATTGAACGTCGTGCGCAATGCCTTCCAGGCGTCGGGTTCCACGTGCTTTTTGCCGGTCACGTAATACAGCGCGTACCCGTCTTGTGAGATCTGGTAGTGGTCAACACCACCCTTGACTCGGGTGACGGGAAAGAGTTCCCCCCCTTCGGGTCGAAGTCGCCAGACCTGGGTTGAGCCGTCGTAAGGAGGCGTGTCCTCGCCTTCCCGGGTCCGGCTCGTGGTGAAGTAGATCCAACGTCCTTCGGGGCCCCACTGTGGATTTCCTTCGCCAGCGGGATCGAACGTCAATCGCTCGTAGGTTTTCGTGGCCTTGGAGAGCACCCACAGATCCTGGTTGCGTCGGTTCAGGTCCTCCTGCCATCGGCCTTCGGTCCACGCCACCATCGCCCCGTTGGGCGAGACGGCAAACGCCCCGATGTTGCCCAGCGTGAAGTAATCTTCAAGCGTTATATCATGATCACGGGTCTGGGCTTCTATTGATTGCCCGAAACAAAGACAAACCATTACCGCGCAAAGTTTTGTGTGGGTCATCATGCAATCAATCCTCATCTTCTTGTCGAATACCTGGTGTCTCTTCCCGCTTGGGTTCCCTCATGGCCCATGATCCCCATGATACTCACCTCATGCCGGGATGCCTGATCTGTATCAAGAGGCCTCCAACAGCTTGTGACCTCAGCGATCCTGATCCATGATGTCATCGTGATTGATGCTCCACCCACTCCCCCCATGGCCAGATATGGATGGCTCGCTCTGCCAGTGGGCTTGGCGATTGTCTTGTTGATGTTGGGGTTTCTGGTCCCGACGGTGCGTTGGACCGAGATCTTTCAAACCGATGTCACGTTCGGGAATTCAAATCTCCCAGATCGGCCCACGGCTAGCTCCGGCGCTGAACTCCTGAGAGTCATGCTGTTTCTCTCAGTTCCCTTGATGCTGGTCGGCACATTCGTTTTCCATCGTATGGGATCCAAGGCCACCACTCGAATCGATTCCGATGAGTACGCCCCGCGCGAATTGTGGATCATGCTTGGACTGATCGCACTGGGAATCGTGTTCAGGCTTCCTCGTCTCGGAGAAAGCCTCTGGTACGACGAGATTGCGGCGTGGCTGGATTATGGCCTGCATGGACCGGGCTGGATCGTGGGAACGTATTTCGACCCCGCCAACCATGTGCTGCACACGCTGCTCACCTGGTGCTCGACCACCCTGCTGGGTGAAGATGCCTATGCCCTGAGACTCCCGGCGTTGCTCGCGTCTCTGGCGTCCATTCTCAGCGTCTATGGTTTTGCGCGATTGGCGAGTGGTCAAACTCGAATCGCTTTCTTCGCCGGGCTTTGTGCAGCGGTATTGCCTGTCATGGTGCTTGAAGGCGTCGAAGCGCGGGGCTACAGCCTGATGATCTTCTTCGCCTCGATGAGTTGCTGGTTGCTGCTCTCAGCCTGGAAGGATCCCCAGCCCTGGAAATGGTTCATCTACGCGTTGATCGCGGCCCTGGGCGTCTGGGTGCATTTCACGACAGCCTTCATCTGCATCGGCCATGGCTTGTGGGTCGTGTGGCGCGCCGTTCGTCATCGTGAAACCACGTTGCTGTTCAATGCGGGAACGGCGCTTCTGCTGGGGGCTCTCTTGACGATTCTTCTCTATGCGCCACTGATTCCCCAGATGCTTTCGATCCGCGACACCTTCGCCACCATCGAGGGTGACGAACCCGGACTCCTGGGACCCGAAGGTTGGCATGCCCTGCTGCAACTTGGAGGCTCGTGGTACTGGTGGGGATCGATCCTGGGGCTCACCTTGTTCACGACCGGCCTGTTTGCATCACGATCATCAAAGACATCGGGCAACGCCTTGTTGATGGGATTGCTGGGATTGCCCCTCCTGGCACTCCTCGTCGCGTTGTCCGGATCATGGATGTACGCTCGGTTCACGTTGTTCGCCTTGCCCGGCGCGATTCTGGCCATCGCCCTTGGCCTTGATTTTCTCTGGCGATGGAAGCGACCCGCCGGGTTCCTGGGAATGGTGATGATGGTCGTTTTCGCAGCGACGGACCTGACCCAGAGGCCTCCGAAGCAGCCGCTGCGCGACGCAGTGGACTATGTCTCCACCATGAGTCAGCCGGGTGATCGAGTCATGGCGATCGGACTCGCCCATCGCGTGCTCGATCTATACACCCAGGATATGAATCTGCACTATGCCTTGAGGCATGGCGCGAACCTGAAAGGCGCAATGGGGAGGATCGAACCGCATTGGATCATCCTGTACTACCCGAATCACGTCAGCGACGAGAACTACACGCTGATCGACGATCAGGGATACGTCCTGGTGAATCGATTCAGGGGGTGGGTCGACTGGAACAATGGCGATGTCCTGATCTATCAGCGACAGCGAGCGCCGAGAGAATAACTCCGCCCTTTCCTATTGCCCAGTGCCTATTGCCTTTTCTCAATCGTGCCGCAGGGCGACGATCGGATCCTGGCGGCTGGCGACAAACGCGGGGTAGATCCCGAAGCCAAGTCCCACGAATGCCGCCACGAGGAACGAGGCGATGATCGACCAGCCGGTGATCTGGGTTTCGAGGATGACGGTTGTTTCCACGAAATCCCGCATGAAAGGCAGGCTGAGAAACCAGGGCAGGAAGTCATCGAGACCGACGGACACGCCTACGCCCAGCCCGATCCCCACGACGCCCCCGACGGCCGAGAGGGTTCCCGTCTCCACGAGAAACTGTGCGACGATGTGATTGCGAGTGGCTCCGAGCGCACGCCGGATGCCGATTTCCCGCGTGCGTTCCTGCACCGAGGCCAGCATGATGTTCATGATGCCGATGCCCCCGACCAGCAGGGAGATGGCGGCCACCGAAATGAGAACGACGTTCCAGACCATTTGCGTCTTCTTCACGTTCTCCAGCAGTTCCCACGGAACGATCATCTCCACATCATTCAGATCGGGATGCCCCACGTTGATCAGTTGCCTGACCCTTTGGGCGGTGTTGATGACCATCTCGGTGGACGGCGCGGTGATGATGATCTCCGCGAGCTGGACTTCCTCACCCGAAAAGGATCCTGATTCGCGACGTTGGATGACATCGCCGAATTCGATCCGGGCGGTGCTCAGCGGGATATGGACATCCTTGTTGAGGTCGCGTCCGACAAGAGCCGAACCGGCGCCCCCCGCGAGACCCACCGGCTTGAGGACGCCAATGACCTTGAAGATGCGATCGTCGATGCGGAATTCCGCGCCCAAGGGATCGCGAAGCCTGAAGAATTGCCGGGCGACTTCCGAGCCAATGACCGCGACCTTGCTGGTGCGTTCGAGATCCTCGGGCGTCAGGTATCGCCCCCGCTCGACCCTCAGATTCGCCACCTTTTTCAGCTGGGGGGTGGTGCCGAACGATTGGCTGCTCATGCGTTTCGAGCGATAGGTGATCTCCGAGCCGATTTCCTTCAGCGGAACCACATAGGCCGCATCGGTCATGTAATGCTCGAGCCGGCGAAAATCCTGATTCAGCAACCCGTAGGAGGCGATGAAGGACCGCTCCTGCCCCCCCATGGAGGACGATTCAGGCGGTTGGCTGGATCGGATGATGACATTCGTGGCCCCCAAAGCCTGGATATCCCGCAGCGCGGATTGCTTGTTGCCTTCGCCGATCGAAACCATGACAATCACCGCCGCCACCCCCAGGATGATGCCCAGGCTCGTCAGGACCGAGCGAAGCAGGTGCAGGCGAAGATTGCCTATGCCAAGGCGGATGGTTTCAAGAATGAAATTCATGGTTTTTCGTTCTCAGTCCCGTTCGGGGGGACACAAGGATAGGCTACCCGATCAATCAAACCCGCGGGAGTGCGAAAAGTGGCACAAATCGAGATCCTTTCAGAAGATGAGCGGAATGGCGGGTGGGTATTTGACACCCAGATCCTCGATGCTCAAGGATCACTGTTTGCCGTGACGCTGTCTTTATCCTGGGCGGATTACAATCTCTGGTCGTCTGATGGGGCCGATACCCCGGGAGCCGTGGCCGAGGCAGCACTATTGTTCCTGGTTTCCAGGATGCCTTCGGAGGAGATTCGCACCAGCTTCGATGCTTCATTGATTCGACGTTTGTTCACCGACACGGACAAGGTCATTCCGGGTTTCATCCGACGATCCCTATGAACCCGGATAAACATCGTATCTATCACGACGCCATCAAAGGCTTCGGTTCCTCTGGCTGGGGCGCAAGAGGCAGATCGACGTAGAACGTCGCCCCCTTGCCCGATTCGCTGACGAACGAAACCGTCGAACCCAACATCTCCGCCAACTCACGGCAGATCGCCAGCCCCAGACCCGTTCCGGTGTGCTCGCGCGTGTGGCTCGAATCGATCTGACGGAATTTCTCGAAGATCAAGTCCTGCATGTCCTCGGGGATGCCCGGGCCTTCATCCCTGACGCTCACACGCACGCCCTGGCTGGAATCCTGCCGCTTGTACCGCTCGACCTGAACTTGCACCGTCGATTCCTTGGGCGAGAACTTGATCGCGTTGGACAGGAAGTTGTAGAGAATCTGCTGGAGCTTGCCCGGATCGGTCTCGATCATCGGGATCTGACCACCAACATCCGACTCCAGGGTGATGCGCTTCGCCTCCGCTTGAGGCCTCATGATGTTGATCAAACCCTCGATGACATCACCCACGCTGGTGGGCTCGATGTTGACTTCCAGACGCCCGGCTTCGATCTTCGCCATGTTCAGCAGTTCGTTGATCATGTCCAGCAACGCCCGGCCACTGCTGAGAATGTTCGCCAGATACCTCGTGCGCTTCGGGTCGGCATCCGATTCGTTCTTCGCCATCTCCTCCAGCAGTTCCGCGAACCCGATGATCGAATTGAGGGGCGTCCTCAATTCGTGGCTGATGCTCGCCAGGAACTCGCTCTTGAAGCGGTTGGACTCGAACAGCCCCACGTTCGCCTCGGCCAATTCATTGACCTTGAGGTCCAGGCTTTCGTTGATGGCGCGCAACTGGCCCTGGCCCAATTCGAGTCGGTCGAGCATCGTGTTGAACGCCTCGGCCAGCTGTTCGAATTCATCACCCGTCTTGATCTGCGAACGGATCGTCAGGTCGCCACCCTGCACTTTTTCAGACGTCTCACGCAGTCGGCGGACCGGGGACAGGATGAGCTTGGTGAGGATGAAGTAGAACACCAGGACTGCCAGCAGTCCCGCGACGATCCAGGAGGCGAGGATGTAAACCTTGCCCATCAGCAGGCGGCTGGCCGCGAAATCGCTTTTTCGATCGATCACGAGGATCGCCTCCAACGGATCGACAATGCTGGCGTCGAAGGGTGGCAGCGTGAAATTCGCCACCCTCGGATCACGGATGGCGCGGATCTGCGATTCGCGAATAGCCCGGGCG